>WRGM01000096.1 GCA_009787175.1 Candidatus Bathycorpusculum fermentans
ACCTTTACAACTTTTGACACCATATAAATACTAACCTGATTAAAAACAACCAACCACTCACACATTAAAATACTTTATGACATGACCAAATGTTGTCTACAGTTAGAGTTTGTTTGTTTTGTAGGCTGTATCTGGTGTTAAATCAGTTGGAAAATGGTTAATGTTAGAGTGGGTTACATAAAATTTATTGGAGTCGAAGTGTCTATTGTAATTAGTGAGTAAAATTGTCTTTCGAAAATGATGATGATTTACCTGAATTGTTCAAAAAGCGTCGTGCGCAGTCTAAGGGTCCGTTTTCTGGTGATATGGATAATATGTTTCGTGAGGTGGAAAAGATGGTGGAGGAGGAGTTTAGGAGGTTTCAGGAGAATGGGATTAAGGAGTATGTTAGGGAGCGTAAGTTGCCGGATGGTAGTACTGTTAAGGAGTTTGGGCCGTTTGTGTATGGTTATAGTATGAAGATTGGGTCGGATGGTAAGCCGGATATTCGGGAGTTTGGGAATGTTAGGAAGAGTCGTGAAGGTCCTGAGGTTAAGGATGAGCGTGAGCCTCTTGTTGATGTTGTAGATAATGAGAAGGATGTTCATGTTGTTGTTGAGTTGCCTGGTGTTGAGAAGACTGATATTAAGCTTTATGGGACGGAGGATTCTTTGACTATTTCAGTGGATACTTCTCCGTATAAGTATTATAAGGAGGTGGAATTGCCAGCTAAGACGCGTGTTAAGGAGGCGAAGTCGACTTATAAGAATGGTGTTTTAGAAGTGGTTATTCCTAAACTTGAGCCTTCAGGTAATCCTAAAGGTGACCTGATTGATATAAGTTAAGCTAAAAGGCTAAATGTTTCATCTTCTCTAGTTATTTATAGTGTAAACTGTTGACGGCTAGTAATAATTCGGAAATAGAGACTTTGGATGCTGTTTGTAGGCAGGCTAAAGTTGTGGGTAAATTGTCAGGGGAGAATATTAATGAGCTCTATGAGCTTTTTGGGCAGCGTTTTACTAAGGCATTAGATGTGCTTAAGGATAATAGGGTTAAAAAGTATGTGTTTAGTCCTAGTGCGCGTGTGGTTTGGATTGTTGTTGGTCGTGAGCGTGACTATTTGATTATGCCTGAAGCGGAATATTGTACCTGTGATGATTTTTATTTTAGAGTTTTAGATAAGAAAGTTCACATGTGTTATCATCTTTTTGCTCAGAAAATTGCGCAGAATTTGGAGTGGTTTGAGGTTATTGATACTGATGATGAAGATTATGATATGCTTATGGATGAGTGGAAAAAAGCATCTGGTAAAGTTTGAACAAATGTTTGAGTTTGCTAAAAATTACTATATTACCATTATTTAACGTGACTAAAAAAGCTACACCTTAAATATTTAGATGCTACAAGTGTAAGTAATAAGGAGAATTTCAATGGAACTAAGTGCATATTTCACAATATTACAATACCTCATTATGGGTGCAACAGCAGTTGCTATAGCGTTAATATTCCTTTACGTTTACCATAGCAGCAGAAATGAAACAGAGGAAGAAGAATAACACTTTAGCTCACTATACCTTTTGGTTTTTTGTGTTCAAACAGTATTTATAAGTTAATACTATCAATGTCTACGTCAGTGTAGATGCTAAAAATAGCGCTGATATTAAACTGCTAATTAGTGCATTAGGTTTGTCTGAATAGTTTAACAGTTATTTCTTCGTCTTTGTTTATGTATTGTTGGTTTTCGGGGATTTCGATAAATCCGTCAGCTTTAGTTAAAGTTGTAATAGCGCCTGATGCTTCAGTAATGGGTTCGGCGATTAAACGTTCTTTTTCGATGTCCAGTGCAAGTTTGACTGTGATAAAAGTTCGCCTGCCTTTTGCGGAAAACAGTTTTGCACCGGCAAACGCTCTAATTGTCCGTGTTTCATGTGGGGCTTTACCGCACAGATGGAAAATAGTAGGGCGTACGAGTATATGGAACATTAATAGAGCTGCTGCTGGGTTGCCGGGTAGGGAGAATATGGGTTTGTTTTGTATGAAAGCTATGGTTGTTGGTTTTCCTGGTTTGACGGCTATGCCAGAGATGACTACGCCGGGTTTGCCTAGGGAGTCGACTATTTGTGGTGTATAGTCATAAGGTCCGATAGAGACTCCGCCTGAGGTTATTACGGCGTCTGCTGAGGATATGGCGGTTATTAGTGTTTTTCTTAGAGCGTTTTTGTCGTCGGGGACTATGCCGAAGATTATGGGTTTTGCGCCGCATTCTATAATGGCGGTGCTTAGGCTGTAGGTGTTTATGTCAAAAATTTTTCCGGGGATTAATGTTTTGCCTGTTTCTGTGATTTCGTTGCCTATTGATAGTATAGCGATTATTGGTGGTTTGAAGCATCGGACTTTGGTTAGTCCTAAAGCGGCTAGTGTGCCTATTTCTGGAGCGCCTAATGTTTGTCTAGTGTGTAGTATTGTTTCGCCGGTTTTTATGTCAGAGCCTTTTTTCATGATATTCATGTATGGTGCTATAGCTGTGTATATTTGTAATTGGTTATCTACTCTTTCTGTGTCCTCGAGCATGATAACGGCGTTTGCGCCTTCGGGTATGGGGGCACCTGTGACTATTTCAATTGCTTCGCCTTTAGCTAAAACATTTTTTGGTTGTTCTCCGGTGAGTGCTATGCCGGAAATGTTAAGTGTTATTGGCTGGTTTTCGTCGGCGTTGAATGTGTCTTCGGCTTTGACGGCGTATCCGTCTACGGTTGAACGGTTAAAAGCTGGAACGTCTATTGTTGATATAACGTTTTCTTTAAGTACTCGATTATATGCCTCAAGGAGGGCTACATCTTCGTCGTCTATCTGTGCTGGCTTAAAGTTTTCTTCAATAATTTTTTTGGCTTCTTCTAGTGTTAAGAGTTTGCGAAACATTAAGTTAGGCCTCTATGTTGTTGAACATTTGGACTAATACAGTTTTGCCTTCTCTTAGGCCTTCGCAGTTTTCGGGGATTATTATGTATCCGTTGCTTTGTGTCATTGTAGATATAGAACCAGGTCCCTTTGCGCTAACGGGTTCAACGGTTAATTCGTTCATTCCAAATTTTACAAGGACTCTTACATACGTTTTTCTGCCTAGAACGCCAGATATTTTGCGGGTAAGTGTGGCTTTTAAAATAGGTCGTCTTTCGGGTTCGTTTAGGCCTAAGAGTTTGCATATAGCGGGTCTTCCGAATACTTCAAAGCCTATAATTGACGCTACTGGGTTTCCTGAGAGTATCATAACGGGTTTATCATTTAGCACTGCAACACCTGTTGGCATGGCTGGTCTTAGGGCTATGCCGTGGGCTATAACGCCAGGTTTGCCAGCCTTGTTGACTGCATCAGGTACAAGGTCTAATCCTCCAACGCTTGTCCCACCAGTAGTTATTAGGGCATCAGCAGTTTTTAGGGCTTGACGGATTTTTTCAGCTATATCGTCCGTGTTGTCTTTTACAATTCCAAAGTCGACTACTTCCGCGCCGAGTTCTTGACACATGGCGGTTAGCATTAGTTTATTTGAGTCAAAAATTTGATGCCTATCAGCTTGTGCACCAATGGCGACTATTTCGTTTCCTGTTGCGAGGAGGGCAATTAGGGGTTTTTGGTAAACTTTTAGTGCACTATAGCCAAGTGCGGCGGCTAAGCCTGTATTGTAGGGGTTTAAGCGTGTGCCTTTTTTAGCTACGAGCTGTCCCTTCTTTACATCTTCACCATGTCGTATAACATTAAGATATGGGGTAAGTGCATTGCGAATTGTTACAGTGTTGCCTTCGCGTTCGGTGTTTTCTATCATTACAACAGCGTCTGCGCCGTTTGGAATTGGATTGCCAGTCCAGACCTGTTTAGCTTGCCCAGCGTCGATTTCATCCGTCTCCACCACAGTTAATTTAACAACATTTGACGGCGAAGCACATATGGAATCATTATATCTAACAGCATAGCCGTCCATTGCAGAGCGGTCAAAGCAGGGTAAATCAGCCTGTGCAATAATATCTTCAGCTAAAACTCTACCAGAAACATCAGCGGTAAGGGGCAATAAGACTTGTTGAGGCTCTCTTGTTGACCATGCGGTTAACCATGCTTTAAGTGCCTCATCGACACTTGTTAATTTTTGAAAACCCTGAAGCTTTACCATAACACTTCACATCCAAACAAAGCAATAGGATATTACATTAAAAACATATCGAAAGATAAACAGTAAACCTCAAAAAACACAAAAAAGTTAGAAGAACAGTTTCTGCTGTGGATTATCACATGTTTTCCCCTCCGATGCTTGTTGCAACATGTTCTTCATTTTAAGAGCATCAATATCTAGAAGAGGTGTCTCACAGATAAGGGTAGGATGCATTTTAAAGTCAACAATTACCTTTGCTAATAACTCGAACTCAGGTCCATAGCGAAGCTCATCAAGCGGATGATGTTTACGCTCACCCTGACTTGAAAACTCAATTTTAGAAAAATGACAATGCATACCCTGAAGCACTTTAGAACCCAGTGTTGACTCAATTTTTTCCGCAACAGCCCTTACATCATCGACTTTTTTGAAAGCCCCCAGATCTCGTGCATGTAAATGTCCCCAATCAACAACCAATTGGACATTCTCAATCTCCTGACAGATAATCATTATTTCGTCTATGCTGCCAACCTGAAATTTTCTACCCATAGTTTCAGGACCAAGCTTGACTTTTAAATTCATACCAGCAATAGTTTGACTAACTTCCTTTAACGCGTTAAGACAACTCTTAAACGCATAACTTTTTTCAAGTTTTCCATAAAAACCTGTATGGAACACTAAAACCTGCGCGCCCATCCAATCAGCTGCTACAGCTCCAGCGATAATACGCTCTTTACTAGCAGATATAACATCATCCTTACCAGCTAAATTAATAAAATAAGAACCATGAACACTTAATCGAACATCATGTTTTTTTGCTTCATCCCCAAGCTTCTCCGCATCCCTCTGTGCTATCTGCGGCTGAGCACCCCACCTTACAGCCTGATATTCAAAAGCATTAAGACCTTCTTCACGCAACAAACTAGGAACATCATGCATTTTCGCTTTAAGCAACCTAAACGCTGGAGGCACACCTGCAGTACCAAACCGAGTCTGTTCTACCATAAGATCCCCAAATATTAATAAAAAATTACAAGCAATTAAACCTATTAAACTAATCCACTACCCAGCCAGTTTAACATTATAGCCATAACAGAAAAACACATGTATTTAACAAATAAGATTTAGCAAAAAGCAGCCAAAGTTTATAGCAAAAAACAGCCAAAGTTTATAGCAAAAAACAGCCAAAGTTTATAGCAAAAAACAGCCAAAGTTTATAGCGTACTATTGACAAAGCTAAAAGTATGCTGTAAAATATGTAGTGATGAAGATGAGTGACAAGTATTTAGCACGCATTTCAGATGAGAAATTATCACTTCTTTTGCAAGCAAAAGGAGCTGTTTTGATAGAAGGCCCAAAATGGTGTGGTAAAACGCGTTCAGCTGAGGAAATGGCGAAAAGTGTTTTATACATGCAAGACCCTGATACCTCAAAAGCAAATATGTTAATAGCGAAAACAAAGCCATCCTTACTATTAGAAGGTGAAACACCACGATTACTAGACGAGTGGCAAGTGGCACCCGAACTTTGGAATGCAGTCAGGTTTGCTGTTGATAAACGTCGGCGAAATGGTCAATTCATCTTAACGGGTTCTGTTATTCCAACGAGTACAGATGATATGCATACAGGGACAGGTAGAATTGCACGGATGAAAATGCGGACGATGTCGTTATTTGAAACAGGGGAGTCTAATGGCGATATTTCTCTCAGGATGTTATTTAACGGCAAAGGAAAAATGGAGAGTAAATCAAATATATCTATTGAACAAATAGCATTTCTGATAAACCGTGGCGGTTGGCCTGCTGTTGCACAAGAAAAAAATGAAAAGGTCGCACTAGCTACCACCAATGATTATTTAGAAGCTATTGCTAACGAGGATATTTCAAAGGCAGATGGAATTGAGAAAAATCCGGATAGAGTTAAAGCGTTGCTCCGTTCTTTGGCTAGGAATATATCGTCGGAGGCAAGGTGTTCAACGATATTGAATGATTTGATAGAAAATGATGAAACGCTCTCTCAGGTTACAGTTGCTCAATATATTAGTGCTTTGAAAAAAATATTTGTTATAGAAGATTTACCTGCTTGGGGTGTTAAACTCCGTTCTAAAAGAGCAATTCGGACAACGGCTAAGAGACATTTTACAGACCCTTCGATAGCTACCGCTGCGCTCCGTGCAACGCCTAAAAAATTATTATCTGATTTTGAAACGTTCGGTTTGCTTTTTGAGTCGCTATGTATAAGAGATTTGAGAGTTTATGCTGAAAGCCTTGATGGACATGTTTATCATTATCGTGATAAAAGTGGTTTAGAGGTTGATAGTATCATTCAGCTTGCTGATGGACGTTGGGGTGCTGTTGAGATCAAAATGGGAGCAGGTGAAATTGAAGATGCTTCGGAAGTCTTGCTGAAACTTAGAGATGTCGTGGATGCCAAGGTGAATAAACCCTCGTTTTTGATGGTACTCACAGCGACGGAGTATGCTTTTCAAATGGAAAATGGCGTATGGGTTGTACCGCTTGGGTGTTTGAGAAACTAGAAGTAACCTTTTTTCTCAACAAAGAAAGAATAAGAGGAAACCACATTTCTTGTTTACCTTTACATAATAGTTATAATTTATATCTAGAACGTGTACTTGCTAATGCTGTAAAACGCAAAAAGAGCATATTTTTCAATTTTCACCGTTTATTTCAGATTTAGATATGATTCTCGAGATGTAGGTTTAATGTGAGAAATCGGATCAATCAATATTTTTGTACGTTAGTTTCAAGTTAGAACAAAAATAGTTCCAAGTGGGGCGTCAAAATATTTAGGTTTCTTGAAAAAGAAAAGATTATCTTGCGAGAATAGAAACCCTTCAGATTCTTGAGAGTCAAAGAAAAAAAAGCTAAAAAGGGGTATGGAGAGAATTAGGTGTTATCAAAAATGTGTGTTAATGAGATAGAAAATCAGAGAGTGTTTACTTATAGATAGTTTTTCGGTATTTTGGTCTCTGTAAGGTGGTAAGTGTGTGAAAAATGATGAAGAAATACGTGACTT
>WRGM01000097.1 GCA_009787175.1 Candidatus Bathycorpusculum fermentans
TCTAACCATATTTCTGTTTGCCCGTTTTCACGTTAACGGTTCGCGAGAGGAAATTTGGAACCTTGTACACAATCCTTTTTGAAATACTCGTAGAATTTCAAGTAGGCGAAGCCACCACTCATGATGTGATGGTCTGGGTAGAGCAGTCTGGTTAAAAGTAAAAAGTTCGGCTTACTGGGACGTGGGGCTCTTTTAGAGCATCCGGAAATAGAAATCGTCATAGTTGATGTTACAAAGAGTCCTATTGAGCGTCCAAAAAAAACCAGCGACGATGGTATAGCGGTAAAAAGAAACGTCACACCCTAAAAACCCAGTTAATTGTTAACGCTAAAACCCATGAAATAATCTGTACTGCTCACGCGATGGGCAGTGTGCATGATTTTAAACTCTATGAGCAAAGTGTTGGTGAAAAAGTTTTGGATTGCGTTGAAATTGATGGAGACAGTGGTTATCAGGGGATTTTGAGGTTTCATAAGAATAGTTTAATGCCTAAGAAGAAGACTAAGGGTGGGGTGTTGTCTGTTGTGGAGAAAGTGGCGAATCGGTGTCTTGCTCGTATAAGGATTTTGGTTGAGCATATTAATGCAAAGGTTAAGGTGTTTAAGATTGTGGCGTATAGGTATCGTAATCGTAGAAAACGGTTTGGACTACGCATGGCTTTAATTTGTAGCATAATCAACTTTGAAAACAGGAACTAATTATCGAGGAGGTCTATTTATTCTTGAAATTCTCAGAAGCAATAATATAGCAATAATTTGTTTGGGCTGTATGTGAAGGGATTAGTTGAAGAGTATGAAAAGTTTGGTTTAGGTGAATGTTGGTTTTGGTTTATCTAGTTTTTTGTCTATGCAGGCTTGGATGAATCCTTTGTATGCGGGTGAGGGTTTTCCGGGCCGGCTTTTGAATTCTCCGTGGAATTGTGTTGCGAAGAAGAAGTATTTGTCTGGTAGTTCTAGTGTTTCCATTCTTCTGCTGTCTGTGCTTTTGCCTGAGAATATGAGACCGTTTTTCTTTAGTGTTTCTACGTAGTCTAGGTTTACTTCAAAGCGGTGTCTGTGGCGTTCCATGGTGTCTTCTTGGTTGTACAGTTTGGATGCTATGGTGTTTGGTTGTATGTTGATTTTGTGTGTTCCTAGTCGCATTGTTGCGCCTTTGTATTCTATGCCTCTTTGTTCTGGCATTAGGTCTATTACGGGGTGGGGAGAGTCAGGGTTTATTTCTATGCTGTTTGCGTCTTTTAGGTTGCAGACGTTGCGTGCGTATTCTATTATGGCTAGTTGGAAGCCGTAGCATATGCCTAGGAAGGGTATGTTGTTTTCTCTTGCGTGTTGTATGGCAGAGATTTTTCCTTCTGTTCCTCTTGGGCCAAAGCCGTAGGGGACAAATATGCCGTCGAATTTGTCTAGTTCGTTTATGTTTTGGGGGTTTTTTTCGAATTTTTCTGCTTCGAGGTATGTTATGTTGACTTTTGTTTTGCATGTTGCGCCGCCGTGTTTTAGGGCTTCGCTCATGCTTACGTAGCTATCTGTTAGTCCTGCGTATTTGCCTACGAGGGCTATGTTTACTTCATGTTGGGGGTTTATTATAGTGTCTACGAATGTTTGCCATTCTGTGTATTCTTTATTTGTTGTGTTAAAGTTTAGGCGTTGGCAGATAAAGTCTCCCATGCCTTGTTTGTCTAGGATTAGGGGTACTTGGTAGACGGTTTCTGCGTTGTATGCGCAGAATACTGCGTTTTCGGGTATGGTACCAAATAGTGCTATTTTGCGTAGTGTTTCGGGGTCTATCATTTGTGTGCTTCTTGCGGCTATTATGTCTGGTTGTATGCCTATTCGTCTTAGGTCGTTTACGCTGTGTTGTAGGGGTTTGGTTTTCATTTCTTGTGTTACGTCAAGTACGGGGACGAGGGCTACGTGGACGTAGAGTGTGTTTTCGTATCCTTCTTCTATGCGCATTTGGCGTATTGCTTCTAGGAATGGTAGGCCTTCTATGTCGCCGACTGTTCCGCCTACTTCTATTAGGACTATGTCGGCGTTTGTTTTTTCGCCGGCGGTTTTTATGCGGTTTTTTATTTCGTCTGTTATGTGGGGGACTATTTGGACACAGCGTCCGAGAAAGTTGCCGTGTCTTTCTTTTTCAATTACGGATTTGTAAATGAGTCCTGTAGTTAAATTGTTACTTTGTTTTAAGCTTAGGTCTAGGAAGCGTTCATACCAACCTAGGTCTAGGTCTGTTTCGCCTCCGTCATCGGTTACGAAGACTTCTCCGTGCATGTAAGGGTTCATTGTTCCTGCATCGACGTTGACGTATGGGTCGATTTTTACTACTGTAGGTTTTAATCCTCTTGCCTGTAGCATTTTGCCTATTGAGGATGTTAAAATGCCCTTGCCAACGGAGCTTAACACGCCGCCTGTAACAAAAATGTATTTAACCATACCTCTATGTTCTTTGCTACTTAATATAACCTTTTTGTGTTCAATACCGCCATACAGTACAATACATGCTTAACTAATTTACATAATGTTAGCCTTTAAATTGTTTATTTTCATTCTATCCAGTGAACGTTATGACGTGTATTTCTCGTGGACTATCACCAAATTTTTGCTCCTCCAAAACCTCTGAAAAACAACCCGACAAACAAAGCTGCTCATAAACCCCCTGACTAGTCAAATCCGACCAAAAATAATTCTCACTATCCCCACCATATCTATAAAGCAAAACATACTGCACATTATTTTCCCTACACAAATCCACAAGTTCCCAAACATCAAAAATAGGAATATACGCATCCGCAGGCAAATACGGATACTGAAAAACCTCAGTATCCATATCACCATGCACCCAAAGATAAAACTTTACCATATCAAAATTAAAATGATTAACCGCACACAAAACCAGAACAGACCTACCCGGCTCAATATTAACAGATACATAATTAACAGCGCCATCAATATCTATAGTTACCTGCTGCTCCGAAACAAAACAATACGTATCATACACACTATAAACAATAGCCCCAGCCACCATAAAGGACATAATTACCCCTACAAATTTAACCAAAAACCTCCTATTAACAGACGTAGCCCGCCTCCAAGCCCTACGCAAAAAGCCTCCAGTTGACAAAACAATAACAGACGCAGAAATCGCCAAAGCAGGAAACAACGGCATAACATAACGCCAATCCTTATTAGAAACAAACGTAAAAAACACAAAAATAACTATAAACCAAAGCAAAACAAACTTATCCCCACGACTACGCCGCCAAACCATAAAACCCAAACCAGCCAAACACAAAACATAAACAAAAACAGAAATAGGATGAAAATTACTATGCGGCCAAACTATCTCTATAAAATAAAAAATAGGCAACGGAAAACGAGAACTATAAAGAGAACGAACAGGATTACCCATAGTCATAACATAAAAATACCTATCAAACAACTCATACAAATAAACCCTAAAAGCAACCAAAAGCCACGGAACCACAAATACACAAGCCGCAACAACAGCTAAAGAAAAACGCTTAAAAGCAGCCCTCAACGGCTTTTGCGCAAAAAACACGACACCCAACAACATAAATAAACCTGTAACAAGCATCTGATGCTTTGCCAAAAAACCCAAACCAAGCGTCAACCCAACAAACAACAACCACTTATCCTGACGAGTAGACAACCAACGATAAAAACAAAGCAAAGACACCGTAACAAAAAACATCAAAGCCGTTTCCAACATAGCATAACCCGAAATCCAAAAAACCCCTGGCATTACACCCAAAATAACAGCCGAAAGCAAAGCCACCTTACCATCATATAAATACCTAGCCAACTCAAAAACAGCCCAAAGCGCAAGAATCGAAAAACACACCGTAGGCAACCTAGCAGCAAAAACGCTAATACCAAATACTTTATACGAAAAAAACACCAGCACATCATAAAGCGGCGGATAAAACGCGCTACTTACAAACGTCTTATACTGCCCAAAATAAAGATGAGCACCACTATTAAGATGACTTATCTCATCCCACAAAATAGGCGACTTTGTAAAATTAAACAAAAGAACAAGCAGATAAACTAAAGCAAAACCCAAAAACAAAAGGCGCCACTTATCAAGAAACACATGCAACCGCGATTGCCTTCCTTTTAACAAGTCCTCGCTTAATGATATTATCATAAATAAGAAGGTGGTGTTCAAGTTTTTTAGCTTTTTGCTAATCGGTCAAAAACTTTTTTATTAGATAGAATTACATATTCAACATAATTACTATCAACAGAAATATCTCTTCTCATGTTATCCTTCTCCAAAGTTTTAACACATCTATAGTTATTAAAATAATATTTAAGGGATACTGCAAAAACATGTTTTTTTATGATAATTTTGGAAGCAAAAATAGAAAATGGACATAAGGGAAAGAAAGGTGTTATTATATTTTGGAGAGTGTCAACTTAAATGTATTTTTGTGTTGTGTGTTGTAGAGTTGACATGGGTGTATGATGGCTTGTAAGAAGTGTGATTCAGAAAATATTGTGAAGAGTGGTATAGTTGGAGGCAGGCAGCGTTTTCGTTGCAAAGGGTGCGGGTGTAATTTTCGCATAGGCGATAATCGCACTGATGAAAAAATAGCTGCAAAAAAAGCCCTCTGCATCTTATGGTATACATCGGGTAAAGAGTCTTACCGCATGATAGGACACATCTTAAAAGTGAAACATTCTTTGATATATCGCTGGATCCACGATTTTAGAACAGATTTACCTGAACCCAAAGTAGCCATTAACGTTAAAGAGATAGAGTTTGATGAGGTTTGGCATTATTTTGTGGGTTTAAAAAAAAACAAGCTTTGGAGAAACCACTTCCACACTCCCAAAAACAAAGTTTTCAATAAAGAACAAGTTAAAAATAGAAAAAAATTGGTTGAGTTTTTTCCATTACTAAAAAAGCCCACAACGGTGCGCCGAAAGCGCATTTTTGGGTACCCCCCAATTTTCAAAGCCTTTAACTTCCATAAATTTTCCGTAAATCTCAAGTAAAAACACAATAAACACACATATTACACAGACACAAAAAAATGGTTTGCCTACCATAAACATTTTATCCTCTAACTTACTTATAACATTCATTCAAGGATTGAAATCCTATGGCAAAACCTATACCTGTTCCTTTGTTGCCTGATGAAGTATTTGACCGTTTAATGGCGGAAGAGCAAACAGAAGGAGAACGGAAGTTTATTAAACAGAGCATTACAGCTTGTAGGACCACACGAAAGAGTAAGAAATAGGTTATGCCATCTGTTCACGTTTTTACTAAAAAAGATTTTACTACAAGAAATGGCTAAAAACATTAGCTCCGCCATATTTAATCCTAAAAGAGACGCTTATACCTGCAAAAACTGCGACTACAAATTCCTATGTGACTAGTCATGATTGAACTATCGAGTGTAGCGGATTTTAAGAGTGCGGATATCCCTATGGATCCTGGCGTGTATATATATCGTAATGATAAAGGGGAAATTCTCTATGTAGGTAAAGCTAAAAATCTCCGTAGCCGCGTAAAAAGCTATTTTGCAAGTATTGATCAGCCACCTAAAACTCGTCGTCTGCTTTTACAGATTAAAAGTATAGATTGGATAATTGTTAACAATGAAGTTGAGGCGTTGCTGTTGGAAAACAAGTTAATCAAGCAGCATACACCAAAATATAACATTAATCTTAAGGATGCTAAAACTTATGCATATATTGCCTTAACTCGTGAGGATTACCCTCGAATTTTGACTTGCCGTAAAGTTTCCCCCAAACTGGAAACGTTCGGTCCATACACTGAAGGGTTTACCCGTCAAGATTTACAGCGACTTGTAACCAAAGTTTTCAAATTACGCACATGTAAAAACATGCATAAACGAGCCTGCTTGAATTACCATATAGGCAACTGTACTGCGCCATGTGTTGAAAAAATCACCCAAGAACAGTATACCGAACAGGTTAAAAATGCAAGAACATTCTTGGAAGGAAAATTTGACAAAACCCTACAAATATTAGAATCTCAAATGCACACAGCATCAAAAGAGCAAAAATTCGAACGCGCCTTAGAGCTACGAAAACAGATGGAGTCTATACGACTTTTAACTCAGAGACAAATAGTTGATAACGAGAAACGATTTGACCAGGACACTATGGCTTTCTGTCAAGAAGGCGATAAAGTACGTGTTATACAGATGGGTCTACGTAAAGGTGTGTTACTTGGTAAAAAAGAATTTACAATCGACCGTCAACCTATGGTAGAGCAAGAGTTTCTAAAAGCATTCTACGCTGTTAACCCAATACCTAGCGAAATTTTACTCAACAAACCCTGCTGGCAAGATACTGAAGAAAAAAAAGCATTAGAAAAATTCCTATGCAAAAAAAAGTTAGTCTCTGTTACTCTAACAGTCCCTAAAAGAGGGAATAAATTAAGTCTTGTGCAGCTAGCTGAAAAAAATCTACAGTCCAGTTTAACAGGTAATCCTGCTCTAGTTGACCTGCAAACAGTTCTCAATTTGCCAAAGCTACCTAGAATTATTGAATGCTTTGATATTTCCAATCTCGGACAAGAACATGTAGTTTCAGGCATGGTACGTTTTACTGATGCCAAGCCTGATAAGAAGAATTACCGAAAATTTAAAATTAAAACAGTCATAGGACAGGACGACTTTGCTTCAATAAATGAAGCTGTCACCCGCCGATACAAACGCTTACAAGAAGAAAAAACGCTACCAATGCCAGATTTAATAATCATAGACGGCGGACCTGGACAGGTAAAAGCTGCCCAAATGGCTCTAGATACTCTAAAACTTCAAATTCCCCTTATCGGGTTAGCCAAAGAGAACGAGGAAATATATAGACCCAACACACAGGTACCTATAAAGTCAGATAAAAATAATCGAATGATGCTACTTATACGACAAATCCGCGACGCCACACATGACTTCTCATTAGGCTATAACCGTAAACGCCGAGAAATGCAAATCCGCGATGAATTCAAAAAGAAAAAATCCAACAAAAAACAGGCTTAAATTAACACAGTTATACTATGTAGCCTATTTTTTGTTTTTTTAGACATAAATTTTTGAGAGTGTTTACTTATAGATAGTTTTTCGGTATTTTGGTCTCTGTAAGGTGGTAAGTGTGTGAAAAATGATGAAGAAATAC
>WRGM01000098.1 GCA_009787175.1 Candidatus Bathycorpusculum fermentans
ATGGTTTAGAAGATTGTCTAAGGATTATGAGATATTGACAAAGTCTGAGGAAACTAGGATATTGATTGCACATTCAACAGTTCTACTCAGGAGGCTCTGCTATTGAATACAGGTTCGCATACAAAACGTTAACACCATATTGTGCCTCCTATAAATATTCTCAAACATAACCTGTTAATGCACATTGCCTCTACCCGTACTTTTCATAAATTACTTAGTAGTAGTGTCCATGCATTTTTACACTTAATTTTTAAGTCTTATTTAGCCGATTGTGTTTAATGTAACTGTGAATTTACAGTGTTAAAGAATGCTTGGACAATTGCCATTGAAACGCTAAGCTGGATCGAAATGCAACGCTTAAGCGAACACATCGCGTTGGTAAAGACCATTAAACAGTTAAATGAAACTAACTCAAATGCTATCCGCTACGCCTACGGCTTAGTAGTAGAAACAACCCGACACAAAAACCTGATAGACAAATTTATAAACGCTGCAATTGCACCTAAAAAAATTGAAGAATTCAACCTTGGACTACAATCATTCTTAAGACTTTACGTCTACCAGACACGCATCACCAAAAACTGGACTAAAAACAACAATATACAAGAAGCCCAAAACATAGCCAGTACCGCCCGCTCAATCTTGGGATGGAAAACCATGTTACCCATAGAACCCTACCTTGGTTTCCTGCTAACACAAAATCTGCAGCCAATTTTAGAGACTATTGATGCTGAGGAACGCTTAAGTCTTGAAACTTTTCAGCAAACATGGTTTGTAAAATACTGCATTAACTTACTTGGCAGTGAAGAAGCCGCCCTTTTTCTACGTGCAAGTAACACTCCACCGCCTGCGTACATTCGTATTAACACTCTTAAGGGTAAATTAGAGGACACTCTTCAAAAACTCGCTGATGAGGGTGTAAAGCTCAAAAAAGCTGAGCCTCTGCAAGATGTATACAGAGTGCTTGAGCTCAAACAACCCTTACATACCCTTGAAAGCTTTAAACAGGGTCTGTTTTATGTTCAAGATAAAGCCAGTTGTTTTGCTGCTCAAACTGCTACACCTAAACCCGGCAATAAAATCCTCGACATTTGTGCTGCACCTGGCGCTAAAACAACTTATCTTGCCCAGTTAATGCAAAATCAGGGAAGCATAACCTCTATAGATTTCTCTAAACGACGAATGAAAACCTGGCGGCAGGAAATTAACTACATGGGCGTAACAATTGCAGAAGCTATAACTGCTAACGCATGTTCCTCTCTGCCCTCCATTGAAGTGGCTGACATTGTCGTTTTAGATCCACCATGTACTAGCACAGGTGTCTTTGCTAAACAGCCCTCAGCAAAATGGCGGCTAAGTAAGAATTCAATAGAAAACATGGCAGAAGTTCAGCAGCAAATGATAACTAATTGTGCACAACATGTCGCTGCAGGTGGTTACTTGATTTACTCTACTTGTAGTATAACAGTTGAAGAAAACGAGCTGGTTATAGAGCGTTTCTTAGCGGAGCATTCAGATTTTCGTCTAGTAGATCTTATGCCAGAGTTTGGTCTGCCGGGTTTGCGTGGGTTAACTAAATGTAGGCGTCTTTATCCTCATTTACATGACTGTAACGGTTTTTTTGTAGCTAAATTACAGAGGGTTTGTTAAGTAAGCTTATGTAGTTGAAGTTTAGAGTTGGAAATGCTTATTATTTAGCTTGCTTATTGCCTGTTGCAGAGGATTAAACCTTGAGTGATGAATTATCAAAATTACCCCCAAATGTTCAAGAAAGATTATTACGTCTTCAGCAGCTACAGCAAACCTTGCAGTCTATACTTGCACAAAAACAGCAGATTGAAATGGAAAAAAATGAGGTGGAACAGACGCTTGCTGAAATGGCAAAAACTGCTGATGATGCAGTGCTTTACAAATCTATAGGTTCACTACTGGTAAAATCTGATAAAGCCACAGTTTCTGCTGATCTAAATGAACGCAAAGACCTTCTCGTGACACGTAGTACTGTAATAGCAAAACAGGAAGAACGTATACGTAGTCAAGTTAAAGAGACACAAGCTAAACTTCAAGAAGATATAAACCCCATAGCGGGTCAACAATAATCTTCTTTTTAGGAGCCGCTGTGACTTTTGGTAGAACTGGGTTTACCCGAATTATCTACCATACAAATTGAAGCTTTATGCGAAACAGCTGAAAATGCTGCCCGTAAACATATCCAAAATAGTATAAATTCTAAACTAATTGACCATTTAGATATAACTGTAGAAGCTCAAGGCACAAAACCTGTCGACTTAAGTGTTGAAATAAACCTTACCCTAACCTCAGATGCTAAAAATGATGTTGACATAAATGCGCTAGTAAACGAAGCGGCTGCGCAAGCACATTTGGCAAGTGAAAATTTTTTGAGAAAATTAATATGAGCATTAATCAAATTGTGGATTTATTAAAAAAACAGCAAGCAACATTTGTATTACTACTCTGTCATAAAAGCGCGGATGCCGACACAATATGCGCTGCTTATGCACTTCAAGGCTTACTCAAACGCTTCCTGCCAGATTTAGTAATAGAAATTGGTACTCCACAAGGCATCAATAAGCCAACTAAACAATTACTAGAAAATTTATCCATAACAGTAGCTTTGAAGCCTAATATTGAATCTGCCAGCGTCATTTTTCTTATCGATATGAACACCGTTGAGCAGCTTGACGAAGTTGTTGATCAACTAAAAGCCTCAAATGCCCCCCTAATAATAATTGATCACCACGCCCCCAGCCCAGATACTATGCAAATTAGTGATTTTTGTTTAATAAATGAGCAAGCAGCAGCTACATGCGAAATTATCTATGACATGTATCAACAAGTCGGTGTTCAACTTGGGCTAAATGAGGCAAAAGCCCTCTTTGCCGGTATAGCTTTTGATACACGACATTTTGCGCTAGGAGACTCTGACACTTTTAGAATTGCCGGTGGACTTGTAAATGCAGGTGTAGATGCACGTGCCATGCTCAACTTGTTTTCTAATCCAATTGATAATTCTGAACGCCTCGCTAAACTTAAAGCCTGTAAAAGAGCAAAAATTGTAAAAAACGGTGAATGGATAATAGCGTTATCTCATGTTAGTGCATATGAGGCTTCAGCTGCTAAATCTCTTGTTGACTTGGGCGCGCATGTGGCTGCTGTTGCGGGTAAGAAGGATGGTAAGCTTGAGGTTAGTCTTCGTTGTAGTCGTGAGTTTAATGAAAAAACGGGTATTCATCTTGGTAAAGATGTTTCTATGCCTTTAGGTGAGCTTCTTGGCGGTGTGGGTGGTGGTCATGCTATGGCTGCGGGTGTTAACGCTGTGGGTGATGTGGGTGATGTGTTGGATAGGTGTCTTAAACTTTTGAAAGAGAAAATGTCTTTTGATGTGTAGTTATGCTTAAATGAATCTGTGTTGCGCTTATTGTTAGTGGGTTGGTATAATGGCGGTAATTGAAGTTCGTGATCTCGTGTATACTTATCCTGGCGTGTCTAAGCCGTCTATTGATGGTGTTTCTCTTACGGTAGAGAAGGGTGAATTTGTGCTTATAACGGGTCCGAGTGGTTGTGGTAAGACTTCTCTTTGTCGGACTTTTAATGGTCTAATACCTCATTTTTATCAGGGTGAATTAAAGGGTCAGATTCTTGTTGCTGGTGAGGATGTAACTGGCAGGCAGACTTTTGATATGGCCAAGCGTGTGGGGCTTGTTTTTCAGAATCCTGAGAATCAGCTTTTTGCGTTAAGTGTAGAGAAAGATGTTGCGTTTGGTTTGGAAAATCTGGGTATGTCTCGTGATGAGATGCGTAAGCGTGTTGATTGGGCTCTTAATTTAGTGGGCATTTATGATTTGCGTGAGCGTGCTCCGCATGAAGTATCTGGAGGTCAGCAGCAGCGTGTGGCTATAGCCTCTGTATTAGCTATGCAACCAGAAATTATTGTGTTAGATGAGCCTACATCTTTTCTTGACCCTCTAAGTGCTGAGAGAATTTTTGAGGTTATATACAAACTTAATCAAGAACAGGGTATAACTGTAATTTTAGTAGAACACCGTCTTGACTTAACCGCCAAATACGCTAACCACCTAATTGTAATGGATAAAGGCAAAATTTGTCTCGAAGGAAACCCCCACGATATTCTCTGCAATGAAGACGTAGGCAACATAGGCGTTGGCATACCTAAAGCAACGTTACTCCATAAACAGTTAAAAATGAAAGGCTTTCCCGTTAACCCAAAGACGCCTCTTTGCTCAGATGAGCTTGCTGCTCAACTTTTGGAGGCGCTAAGCAAATAGTAATTACAGTTGAAAATATCCACTACTCCTATGTAAATAACATTGAAGCCCTAAAAGGAGTCTCCTTAACTGTTAAAAACGGCGATTTTATAGCCATTATGGGACAAAACGGCGCAGGAAAAACATCACTTATCAAACATTTCAACGGCTTACTAAAACCCTCTTCAGGCATAGTACGCGTAGATGATATTGAAACTACTAAAACCAGTGTTGCCACACTTGCAAAAAAAGTTGGCTTTGTATTTCAAAATCCTGATAATCAACTTTTCAGCGAAACTGTCGAAGACGAAATCGCCTTCGCCTTAAAAAATTTCGGATTCGATAAGGAAACAATAGACAAACGTGTAACCTGGGCTCTAGAATTCCTCTCATTATCTCAATACCGCAAAACTTCCCCTTTTCTCTTAAGCGGCGGTGAACGTAAACGCGTGGCATTAGCCTCCGTCTTAGCCTGGAATCCTGAAACTCTTGTACTTGATGAGCCAACTATTGGGCAGGATCATGAGCAGAAAGAAAAACTACGCCAATTCATAATACAACTACAAAATGAAAAAAAAACTGTAGTCATGGTAACCCACGATGTCGAATTTGTAGCTGAATGCAATCCACGTGTAATCCTTATGCGAGAAGGCAAAATAATCGCCGACGGCCCCTCTAAAAGCATTTTAACATCACCAAAGCTACTTGAAGAATGCTCCATTGTCCTCCCACAGATAACACAGGTATTCACTAAACTCGCACCCATAGGCCTACCCGACAACATAATAGACGTCGATGAAGCCGAAACCGCATTAATAGCCAAAGCCAAGGAGAACAGATACTATTGAGCGTTTTCGACGGCCTAAAATTCCGAAAAATCTCCTCACCAATACATAACCTAGACCCAAGAATCAAATTCATCTATGTTATCGCCATATTTATCTGCGCAATACTATTCCCACAAATGCTACCGCTCATAATATTATTCATAATACAACTCCCATTCGTATTTATAGCCAAAGTCCAAAAACAATGGATAAGGTCCCTCCGCGGCGCCGCCTTCCTAGCAGCCTTCATATTTATCATAAACGTCCTAACAACCTTTTTCTACAACAACTATACCCTAACATTTACCAATGTTGAATCCGCATTAGCTATGACCACCCGCTTTATAGTATTAGTAGAATCCTTCTCTCTCTTCTTTCTAACAACCTCACCTGACCACTTAGGCCTAGCATTCGAACAATCACACATGCCATACGAATTCGCCTTCGCATTCACCACCGCCGTACGCTTCGTACCCGTCATGGCAGAAGAAGCCCAAACCATCATGGATGCCCAAAAAGCACGCGGATTAGAACTAGAAAAAGGCAACATACTAAAACGCATAAGAAACTATATCCCCATACTCATACCCCTAATAGTTAGCGCCATAAGACGCAGCATGGAACTCGCAGAAGCTATGGAATCACGCGCATGGGGCGCTACAAAAAAACGCACAAACCTATATCTACTAAAACTCCACAAAGCAGACTATATACTAATCAGCCTAACCATACTACTACTAATTATAACAATTTACACGAAACTCTACGTACAAATCCCGCAGATAAGCGAACTTTTAACATCCCTTACCCTCTTTGCTACCTAAACATTTTATGCGTGAATAAATAATAAAAAATGTAGAGAATATTACTCTGCTATTTTAGGCGTTGCCAGTTTTTTCTTGTAGACTATAACTGATATTACTGCTATGATGGCTACTATTGCAACTAATAATATTATTTGGAGCGTTCGGTTGGATTCTGTGATTGTCCAGTCATCAACGCCAGTAACTGCTGTGAGTTTCCATGTAATTTGAGATGTGCTCGCAGGAAATGTAGTATACTCAGTTGTGTCCTTTTGCTCTACCAGTATGCCTGTTACTTTGTCAAAATATACATCTCTAGTACCTTTATACCCTGCTGTTTTATCTTCACTAGTTATGCGAATATGATTTGTTTCTCTAGAACTGCTCCCATAGCTTCTATTTGTCGTATCTAATACTTTTAACCCATCATTTCCGTTTGGATGAATTAAATCTCCTACCTTAAGATTAGCACCTATTATAGCTACAAAGTCATGCCCTTCTCCTGTAAAGAGATTAACCTCCCCTCTCTCTAAGTAGGATGTTCCGTCTTTAAAATACCAAGGATTAGCTGTTGTAACATGCGTATTATTCACAGTACTGACTCTAACTTCAACATATGATGTGTGATTAATCATCAGAAGATCTTGAGGGACTGTATTATAATTAGATTCAGATGATGACCAGTAACTGGTTAAAGTGTACTCAAAAGCCATACCTGGTTTAACTCCCAGAGTGATTGCTTGAGCTTGAACAAACCCTACAAACATCAATGACAGTAAAGCAATGCATAAAACCGTGCTTAGCACAAACTGTTTAGTGCCTCTTTTATCCAATTCAACACCTACACTTAAATGTCAACAAATGCTTTTAAATTTATTCCCAAATGTTACCTTTACTGTAAAAATAACAGAACTGTAACACATACACAATTCTCTTCTTAAAAACACACGACACGCTAAACCGTCTAATTAAACCCTGCCTAACGAAACAACAATGATATAATAAGAACAAACTACAAAAACTATTATCCTACCAAACAATGTGAGCTAAATACATGCATTGAATGTAACACGTTTACCAACACCACAGAAACAACTAATTTCAACATGCTAAAGCAAACTGTAATTTTTTACCCCTAACATATCTCTTGTTTATTCTCATATTTAGGCTGTTTCCGTTTTCAATGCGTGTTTTGGAACTATAGCCGATTAACTTAAGTTTTAGGAGACGTTTTATTGTGTGTTATGACGTATAGCAGAGATTTCAGAGAGACCGCAATAGCGTACAAACAAAGGGGACATACATTTTCCCAGCTTAAAGCAACCTTCAAAATCACCCCACAAACATACTACAATTGGCCA
>WRGM01000099.1 GCA_009787175.1 Candidatus Bathycorpusculum fermentans
AACCTGACAAAATTCGCCAAGACCACAACACATAGCGGTACAGAATTAAATGTACACTATACATAGTGTTTGATAAAAATTTTTTAGCGTTTTTGCGCAGTCTGAATTCTCAGCGTAGAGTTGTTAAGTGGCAGTTTACCACAGATGATGCAAGAATCAAACTACACAAACTATATCCAGTGTTTTAGATGGGCTGGTGTACTAGTGTATTTTTCTAGTTTATCTGGGATGGATGTTACATTTCATTCTGAGTTGCTTTGTTAACTGTGTTGAAGACAGTGAACTGCTCAGGTTCATATTACCTCATTGAGCAATGTAGTATAGGTTCAATTAAAAAGAGTTTTTTGTGTTGTAGGGTATGTTGCCTAGGATTTTTATTGTTGCTTTTTCGACTGTTTCTCTGTTTTGTTCGTTAGTGTAGATGCGTATGATGTTCATGAATCCTTTTAGTGTTTCGAAAATTTTTGAGCTGTCTTCGAGTTTTTGTAGTTCTCTTTTTCCTTTTGTGTTTCGTGTGAATACTGGGATTTCTGTGGTTTCCATCATAACTGCTCGGTGATATGGAACTGATGGTACTGTTGGGACGTCAATTGTTACTGTTTCTATGTCTACTTTTGCTTCTTTTGCTATTTCGCTTCTAATTTGTGTCCGGTAGGCTTCTTTGCTAAATAATTTGGTGACCATGTCGTCTTTTTCGTAGAATGTTCGGTCGTAGGCGCATTTTAGCATTTTTCGTTGTTCCAAGTTTTTTATGATGGCTTGGGAGGATTTGCATTTCTTTAGTGCTGACCAGACAGTGTAGTCGTCAAGTTGGAGGTAGTCTTCAGGTGTTTTAAATGTGGTTAAGCCTAATTCTTCGTTGGCTTTGTCCATGGCGGTTGCGAGCATTATTTGTGCGGCACGTCCCATGCGGTGGAAGTATATGCTTTTGAAGGATTCGATGCGGGCTATCATGAATGCTTCTAGGGCTGAGAGGGCTCCTAGTTCTACTGCCAAGTTTTCGCCTAAAATGTCTAGGGCGTGTATTAGTCTGTAGACGTCTATAAAGCCGTATTCTGCGCCTGTGTGGTATGTGTCTCTTAGTATGTAGTCCATTTTGTCGACATCAACGCCGCTGCTGATTATTTGGTCGAGGAATGCTTTGTCTGCTCTGTTTGCTTTTCCTACTGCAAGTTTGCCTATTTCGCTAGGTGTGTATCCTGTTTTGGAGAGTTTGTCTGCTATTTCGCTTTTTTCAATGAGCCATGTTGTTATGTCTTCATGAGTTTTATGTAGGTCTTTTAGTAGTAAGTGTTCAAATACGTGTGAGAAGGGTCCATGACCACAGTCGTGTAGTAACGCGCTTATTCGTGTAATGTCTACTTCTTCTTCGGTGACTTTTTGTGAGATGTGTGGATTTTCAAGTATGTTGCCTGCTAGAAACATTACGCCTAAACTGTGTTCAAACCGTGTGTGATTGGCTCCAGGGTATACGTATTCTGATCCTGCAAGTTGTCTGATTCTATGTAATCTTTGCATGGGGTATGTGTCAATTATGTCTTTTTCTGTTTGTGTAATGTACACGTAACCGTGTACTGGATCTTTAATTTCTCCCCAGTAAGCTTTTGGCATAATTTTTACACCTTTTTTGTCTGCAAATTATATTTATGCAACAGTTCCCTATAATGGTAATGTAATTTAACTAGGGGTTGACTGCTGTGAACGGCGTATTTATCTGCATTGAGGGTTTAGATGGTAGTGGTAAGTCGACGCAGGCTAAATTGTTAACAAAAAAACTTTGCAAAGAAGGCTACGATGCCTTTTTTACTGCAGAGCCTAGTAAAGGAAAAATTGGCTGTTTTATACGTAAACGTCTCTTTGATAAAGAACGCATGTCCCCATCCGTTGAAGCTCTGCTTTTTGCTGCTGACCGGCTTGAACATGTGCAACGCGTTATTGTGCCTGCCTTGCAGGCGGGTAAAATTGTAATTTCTGATCGCTATGTCTACTCTTCTCTGGCATATCAGGGATGTGCGGGTTTGAGTTTGGATTGGATAGACACTATAAATGCTAATGCGCAAAAGCCTGATTTGTCAATTTTTATTGATGTTGCTCCTGAAATTGTTTTAAAACGGCTTAAACGGAAAAAGTCTGTAATGGAAAACCTGCAAACTCAACAGCGTGTTCAGGAAATATATCAGCGGTATGTTGAAAAAGGGATGCTTAAACGTGTTGACGGCTCTAAGGGTAAAAATGATGTTTTGGAAGAATTATACTCTACGGTTATCTGTCATTTAAAATTAGAAAAAAGTTAAGCCTAAAAAAAGGTGTGGCTAATTTTTTTTGTTTAGTTTTCTCTCCATTTGAATAGTTTTACTGCTAAAACGAAGATGACAAGTGTTATTATGCCCAATACTGCAATGTCTACAAGTGCGTTTGGTATGTTATTGTAGACCATAACATTGTTTAGGCCTTCAGTGACATAGAATAATGGTAACGCATGAGCTATGGTTTGTAAATAGCTTGGCATAAAGTCCATTGGGAAGAATGTGCCTGATAAGAACATCATAGGAAAAGTTACAATGTTGCCTATTACGCCTGCGGTTTCTGGATTTTTCGCTACTGTGCCAACTAGCATGCCTAATGAAGCAAATAATGTTGGTCCTAGAATTAGGAAGGGTATTAGCCATAGTGATAATGTAATATGTGCGCCGAATGCAAAAACGCCTACTCCGACCATAAGTAGAAAGCCTGCAAGTGATAGGGCGATATAGAATAGGACTTTAGCAATTAACCATTCCATTTTTGTTAGCGGTGTTAGTGAGAGTTGTCTGAAGAGCTTATTTTTCTTATAATCTGCGGCAATATTTACTAATGAAAACATTGGATTTGTTAGAATAGCAAAGCCAATTAAACCTGGAACTAGAAAATCAATATATGAGGTTTGACTGGTGTTAACAGTGGCTGAATTTAGCCCTATTATCATAATGCCGTTGAAGCGTTGTAAATTGAAATAATTAGCGTATCCATTGATTGTTCCGCTGATAATGCCGCTTGTACTTGACGCGGGGCTGCCATAGACAGTAATGTTTACCGGTTGCTCTAAAAGATAATTTTCTGTGAAATTAGGCGGAATAATTATACCCTCTGATGAGGAATGTGCTGCTAAGTAATCTGTAAAATTTTCTGAAACATCCACAGTTATAACTCTCATTGTTGAAGACTCATTAAGTGCTGTGAGAAACTCGTTACCTATATTTTGGTCAAACGCGCCTGTGTCTTGATTTTGAGCATACACATTTATAGGTCCTGACTCTCCGCTGAAAATGGCCCCAAAAATTAAAATTAAAACAACTGGAAAAATTAGGCCAAAGAATAATCCGAATTTATTTCTAAAATAGCCAATACTAAACACTTTAAAGTCTACATAAATACGTCTAAAACTAACCATATCTACTGCCGTCCTTTTTTATTCCCATTCTGCTGCTGCTCAATAGCTTCTTCTTCTATTTGCTCACCAAATGGGTCATTGACTAATTTGATAAATACATCGTCAAGGCTGTCTTGGCGTGTCTGTATTTCACCCCATTTCATCCCTGACTGCTCAGCAGCTGCTAATGCCGCTAACATGTCTATTTTTTTCTTCAATGGTATAGTAATTATTCCCTTCATATCATCATATGTTACTTGTAATTCAGTGTTTGCCTGAATATAGTCCGCAAGTTGTTTATCTCCATGAATCTCTAAACGTTCTCCTGAACCATTTTGTTCAATAATTTCTTCTATTGTGCCCATGGCTACAATATGACCATGATCCATGATGGCTACTCTATCTGAGAGCTGTTGTGCCTCATCTAGATAATGAGTGGTTAAAATGATAGTTTTTCCTTTAGCTTTTAACCCACGTATAACTTCCCATATGGCTCGTCTTGCATTAGGATCTAACCCAGTGGTGGGTTCATCAAGAAATAAGATCTCAGGCGAGTTTACAAGTGAGAGCGCAAGACCTGTCTTTTGCTTTTGCCCTCCTGAGAGACTTTCAAAAACATGCTTTTCCATTTCATCAAGGAGAACTTCTTTTAAAATCGCGTCAGCATCAACTTTAACGTTAAAGAGGCTCGCGTAGTATTTAATTGCCTCTTTTGGAGTGGTTTTTTCAAAGAAGGTAAAGTCTTGCGGGATTACACCAATTCTTTTATGTACTTCATAACCATCTTTCCACGGGTCTAACCCTAAAATTTTAACATCCCCACTATCCCGCTCACGCAGCCCCTCCATGATTTCTATTGTAGTAGTCTTACCTGCCCCGTTCGGACCTAATAGTCCAAAGACCTCACCCTGCTTAATCTTAAAAGAGATGCCGTCAACTGCTTTAAGACCGCTATAACTTTTCTTAAGATCTGTTACCTCTATTGAAAACATTCCCTTACCCCTAAATTTGTACTCTTAACTCTGTTTCTGGGAGTAGTTGCAAATATTTTTATATATTCCTTTCTATTACAGCAAACATAATATGTTGTAAACAACATGTTTAAAAATCGGTGGTTTCATGTAAAATTTTTTTACTTTTACTCGTAGTCTTATTTATTTTATCTATAATCATTGCCACGAGTTCTTCTGGGGTAATATAGCGTGGACCTTGCTTGTGAAAAACCTGAAACTCTAACTCTCTAACTGCAAAATTCGTTCTAAATATATAATAATCAAATTTCAAAGCAGATTTTTTTTCACCATGATATTTGTAATAACGTATGACACAAAAAAAGTCTAGCGAAGACCTGCCAAGTATACTGGGTACTCTACTAATTTCTTGTTCATCTAAAAAATTGAAACTTTCTTCCTCAGCTATCCCAAACTCAAAAATAATTTCACTATTTAGAATAGTGGGAATCGAAATTTCTTCAAAATAACACGTTTTACTATTTAACTCTCTTAACGTTTGAACAAGTTTCTGCTGAAGCTGTTTAATATTGACTGTTGAAGAAAACTTTTCAAAAAAATGAATACTTAACGGAAAATTTTCGTATTTACCTAACATAAGCTTTCCAGTTATGTACTTGTTTTTATTTTCTTCACTTTTTCCAAACTGCTCAACAGCTCCGAAAGAGCTGCACTCAACTTCTGTATTTCCTCAAAGTCCTCCGACTTTTCAATTTTTTCCTCAAACACCTGAATTTTATTTAACAATGTACTCTCAAGCTTATCATAAGTCCCGTTTACTTGAAATGTCGTCTGCGGCTGTGCATCTCCTTTTGCAATTATCACCTTTTTCTGATCCTGCTCACACCAAAGCGTGTTATCCTTAAATCTGAATAATGGCGCAGAACAAGCTGGACATGAAAGATCTGTTAACGTTGCCCCTTGCCGTAGCAAATCCGCCATACGTTTTATCGATGTATCATCTTTATTTGCTTGCAAATAAGAACCTCAAAGTTAAATACGCGTCAAAAGCTTATATATACTTGGTCACTGCGATTCTAAATATAGAGCGGATTTATAATGGTGCGAAAGAAAAAAGCAGAAGAATATGAAGCTAAAATTCAACAAGCATTAGGTGTACTTAGTGAAGTTTCCGAGGACAGCACTACACCACGAAACATAAGACGCGCCGCAAAAGATGCAATGGATGCACTACAAAGCGGCAACTTTACACCAGCAGTCAGAGCTTCAAACGCAGTATCTCTGCTTGACGAAATACTACAAGACCCAAACATGCCGCCGTACACACGTGTAAAACTCTGGAACGTTATGAGCTTTATAGAAGCCATAAAAGATTAATTTTTACTCTACTACCTTCCTTTTATCTCACAGATCCTCCGGCTCAACTAGCACTGCAGTCCCAGTTGCCGAAAACAACATAATACTGAATTGTTCTATACCAGAAGTTTCCACATCTAACCCAATAATAGCATTCGCACCCAAAGCTATAGCTCGAGCCTTAACACGCTCAATAGCCTCCAAACGCGCTTTCTCTATCTCAGAAGTATAAGAAGTCACTTCCCCCCAACCATAGTGTGATTAATTTATGATAATATCACCATAGGTAATTAATTTATGAAAACTTCACCTCTGTGGGAAGATAGGGAGATGAGGTCGATAATGAATGAGAAAGAGAAGCTAAAAGCTCTCGTAATACAAATGTGTTGCGAGGGAAAAATGACGGTGAAAGAGGGCGCGATGCGGCTGAAATTGTCCGAACGCCAAGTGAAAAATTTGAAACGGAGGGTTAAAGAATTTGGCATCGAATCTATCTTGCATAGAAATTGTGGACGGCAGCCAACGCGAACCTTGTTACCTGAAATACAGCAAGAAATTATGGAAATTAAGGCGCGGCCCGAGTATGCGAAAGTGAATTTTTTTCATTTTTGCGAAGAATTAAAAACTGAATTTGGCATAAAAGTCAGCTACTCCGCGCTTCGCAATTTACTAATTGCGAACGGCATAAAAAGCCCGAAAACACGCCGAAAACGAAAAGTTAAGCATCCTCGACGTGAACGCAGGGAGCGTTTTGGCGAGCTTTTGCAGACGGACGCAACCCCTTACGACTGGTATGGAATCGGCGCAAAATCCACTATTCACGCGTTTATTGACGACGCAACTGGCAAGCTCACAGGACTGTATATGTGTAAAAATGAGTGCTATGAAGGTTATGCGCAAATTACGCGTCAAACGTTGCAAAAAATGGTATTCCGCTTGCGATTTATGCTGATGGGCTTTCGATGTTTTTCTCAAATGAGAAACTCTCTATTGAGGATGAATTAGCCGGAAAAATGCGCAAATTGACGCAATATGGCGAGGTTTTATCGGGTTTGGGAACACAATTAATTCACGCGCGTTCGCCGCAAGCAAAAGGACGTGCGGAGCGACTTTGGGAGACGTTGCAGAGCCGTTTGCCAGTCGAGTTTGCCAAAAGAAATATTAAGACGGACGCACAAGCAAATGCGTTTTTATTTGAATATATTGAGCTTTTTAACATTCGTTTTGGAGCGCCGCCAACAAAAAAAAAGAAAACGCATTCATGAAATGTCCCAAGGGATTGAATTTGGACACGCTGCTTGCGTGGAGAACGACAAGAATTGTTGATAACAGCGGGTGTTTTTCGTTCGATGGTGTGATTTGCAAATGCAATGTTAAGGACATTTCGCTCAAAGCGAAAGTGGAAATTTTGGTCAGCGTTAAGTTGGGCGTAAAAGTGCGCTATCAAGGGCATTTGTATGTGCCGATGCCCATTTTAGACGCAAAAAACCGTCAAATCTTCGGCTCAAGCATTCAAACGATTTTTGCACAATTTGTACAGAAAAATTGCTTGAGGAACGAAAAGTTGGCGGTATAAATTATTCGAGAGTGTTTACTTATAGGTAGTTTTTCGGTATTTTGGTCTCTGTAAGGTGGTAAGTGTGTGAAAAATGATGAAGAAATACGTGACTTAACCATTAAAAAGAACCGTT
>WRGM01000100.1 GCA_009787175.1 Candidatus Bathycorpusculum fermentans
ACGCAGAAATCTATACAAGAGACATCACACTAACGCGGGAAGATGAAAAAACCCTAAACAAAGAAAACCAATAATTTTGTCCCAAAGCCCAAGTTAAAACAACGTTTAAAAGAGAAAGGAAATGAAACGGTGACAAATTGTCACCAGTTGAAAATGTCAGCAAAAGACGGCAAATTACGCATTACTGATGTTGTTGATACCGAATAGGTTTACGTGTTGTAATCTTGACAAATGGAACTGTCGCAATAAAAAACATCAGCAATACACGGTTACCCAGAAAGTAGCCACCTTTTACTTACGTAAAATTTATGCCCTGCCTAACTATCAACATCCACATCTTTTGGTTCGATGAAATATTCTATTTGCCGCGATACACCACTATTATCTGTAAGCGACTTGCGGCGTTTAAGACGTTCCTTTGCTTCCTGAAGTATTTCACTTATCTTTCGCTCAAACTTTACTTTTGACGGCAAAACAGTCCAATACTCAGCAACAGCAATACCAACTTTATCCATCTCCATTAACTCAATCTGATCACGACTAGCAGTCGTACAAAGAATAATGCCAATAGGCGTTTTTTCGCCCTCTTTACGCTCATATTTATCAAGCCAACGCAAATAAAACTCCATCTGCCCCTTGTATTCTGGTTTAAACTTACCGAGCTTTAATTCTACGGCTACTAAGCGTTTTAAGATGCGGTGATAGAACAACAAATCCAAATGAAAATCCTCATCATCCATAATCATCCGTTTTTGACGTTCAACAAAAGTGAAGCCGTGACCAAATTCCAATATAAACGCTTCAAGCTCTACAAGAATTGCCTTCTCTAAATCAGCCTCAAGAAAATTCTCTTTCAATCCAAGCATATCAAGTAGATATGGATCTTTAAACACATTAAACGGAAGCCCAGACTCTTCACTTATCCGCGTGTCAGCTATCTCACGCCGCTCATAAGCTTTGCGTGATATTTGTCTCATCAAATCTCGAACACCAAGTTGTCGCTCAACAGCATCATTAGCATAAAAAGTTCGTGCTTCATCACTTTTTATACGTATGAGCTCACGAAAATGCGACCAACTCAACACATATGACCATTTTTGCAATGCGGTAATATCCGTAAAAGTATTAGCAAATTGCATCATACGGTACAAGTTCTTTTCTTCAAAACTGTTTCCGTATACCTCAACTAATTTTCGCGACAGTGTGGCGAAAATCTTTTCACCATATTTTGCTCGTTTGAAATCAAGAATAACAGAGTTTATGTACCGCCCAACTTCCCAATACATCAAAGTGACCTCACTGTTTGCATATGCCGCGGCACGACATTTGCGGTTCTCAATGATTTCAGTTACACACTTAAAAAGTACAGACTCATCCATAAATTCGTTACTTGAATCACGGGGTTTGCTATTTATTTTAAGATCCGTTGGCGATGTAGAAATTAACGTATCGTTGTTTTGAGAAGTATTATCCTTGTTTTTGCGTTCACTCATATCATTTTTATCTCCATTATTATTTAAGCCTCAAATGTGCCTTGCTTGACCATCAATACGCTTTAACACCATTTTGTGGGAGAAACAAACTATCGCCCAACATTGTCACGATAGTAAATTATATTTGTTGTAATCAGCCTCTTTTTTATCAACATTTCGCTCTGTGACTCTACAGATCATAGAAACTGGGAGAGAGAAAATAGTGTTAAAAAATTAACATAAATATGTCAATTGTGTCAACACTATAAACGTCACAACCCAATTAGCCTCGGCACCACCCACACTTTTTGGCATGAATTTACGACAAACTACTATTTTTCCAAAGTACTGTGGGGGCGAAAAGTTTTTTAGAGGTTAAGTGTACTTGGTTTGTTTAGTGATTTGATATGGTTTCTCAGGATATGGAACATGATTCTGAGAGACGGCTGTGCGCAAATGTTGAGCCCGCCCATTACAGGAGTTACGTTAGGTACTATTGAAACTCTGTTATCATAGTCCTCTCGTTTTTTAGGTAATCCAATGTTCTGTGACATGGAATGTTGTAGCGTAATTTAGGTAGTTGGTTTGTTACTTTTCTTTGATTCATTATCAAGGTGGTTCGCGACTTTAGTTTTTCCCTATACAAATTCCAAGTATGGGTATGTCGTGAGTGGAGGGTTTTGGGCTGTGTATCTCTAGAGTTGTCTTAGTTCCCTAGTGGCTTAATTTTAGGCAGTGTAGTTTTTATCGTATTACGTGGGACTTGTAGAGTAATGCTTATTGACAGTCTTTAGCATTTTTCGCTTTAACAACATGCTGTTGTTCTCCTCAGCCTTTCGGTGTCAGGTAAGTTGTTGTCCTTGAGGCATTTCTAGAGCCTTATCCCGATTGTCGGGAAATTCCAATGTCAGATGACATTGCGCACTAACTTCAAGCACATTGTCAAGCGAAAAACCGTTGAACAGCGTTAAAGGAAATACATGATATTCTTTTGCGTATTTATGAGGAAACTAAAGATTTAATTCCACAGCAGCGTGCGGAGCTTACGGGTCGTACCGTGCGTGAGTTTGAGCGTGAAAACGGTATTACTTTTCGCCGTTTGGAAACAGAAACAGCGCACTCGGCACAACGCAAAGCAATTTTGCAAGGGATAGCAGAAACCTAAGTCTGTGTGATTTCTTTATGTGTGTGAATTCCTAAATTTTTGTCGCGCAGGAGCGGCGTCGATATACAGCCGATTAATAAAGCGCGAAAATCAGCCGATAATAACAGCTTTACTGCTTATAGATTTCTATTTTCGTTTGTTGGTAGAGTCGGGAAGGCTTGGGTTTACGCCGATAATTTACAAAATGCCTCATGTTGATGGCATCCAATCTTTTGATAGTCGAGAATATTTGTTAGACTTAGTTTGAGTGAACGGATTTTTTCTAATATTTTTTGTGAATGGTGTGATGTTGATATTTAATATGTCTATATTTTGTTGTGGATGTGATGAATTGCAAATATTATGGGGTTTTTATTGTGTGTTGTTTATGGAAAAGTTTAGTGTTGGATGTTTATGTGGATTTTTTTGCCGTCAAGTTCTGCTTCGTGCCATTGTGTGTTTTCGTTTTCGTCGCGTTTGTCGTGTAGGTGGACTTTTTGTGTGCGTATCAGGTTGGCCATTTCTTTTAGGTATGGTGTTAATAGTTGTGTTGTTTCAGGGTCTAGTTCGGATATGTGTGCTGCTTTTAGTATGTCTGTTGGTGTGTATCCTATTTCTTTGCGTAGTGCTTGTATGCGGCGTGCTAAGTCGCGCATGATGCCTTCACCTAATAGTTTTTCGTCTCTTTGGCTGCTAAGGTATACTGTTGTGTCGTTTTCTTGTGTTGATATCCAGTTTTCTGTGTTTACATAATCTGGTGTGGTGGCGACGTATTCTATGGTTTTAATGTTTGTTAGGTCTGTGAAAATGTTTTCTAATTGTTGTATGGCGTTTAGGGTTTTTTGTGGGGCTACTATTATGGTTTTGCTCAGCGGCCAGCGGCGTTTGAGTTTGCCTTGTTGTCTTGCTGCGTATGAGATGGATGTGGTTTTTAACATGATGTCGAAGGCTTCTTCTAGGGGTGTGTTTTGTAGTGCTGTGTTGGGGGTTGGCCATTTTTCGAGGTTTACTGTTTCGGGTAGGTCTGTTTCTAGTTGGCGGTAGATTTTTTGGTATAGCATTTCGCTTAGGTGGGGTGTTATCGGGTTGAAGAGTAGGGTTACTGTTTTTAGTGTGTGGTGGAGTAGGGTGTATATTGTTTGTCTGCGCTCTAATGTGGTGGGGTCGTCTGTCCATAGTTCTTTGCGTATTATGGGTACGTATAGGCGGCTTAGGGTTTCTATTACGAAGTCGTCTAGTGTTGCGAGGGCGGTGTTGAATTCACATTTTTCAAGGTTTTCTGTGTATTGTTTAATGGTGTTTTGTAGTTTGGAGAGCATCCATTTGTCTGCTGCTTCTATTTTACTATTTTTTGTTGGGTCGTTTAGTGTGGTGGTATGTTCTGTTGGGTTGTATTTGTCGAATTGGGCGTTTTGTAGGAAGAAGCGGCTTAAATGGTATAGTGTGGATAGTACTTGGTAGCTGCGGCGGTTGAGTTCTTGTAGGTCAAAGTTCATAAAGTCTATGGGGCTGCATTTGCGCATTAGGTAATAGCGGCAGAGGTCTGCGCTGGTGGTTTCTAATAGTTTCCCTGTTTCTAAGGTGTTGCCTAGGCTTTTGCTCATTTTTCTGCCCTTTGCGTCTTGTGTTAGACCTTGGAATAGAAATGCTCTATATGGTGCCTCTGCTTTGCCTGTGCGTATGACATGTTCAAGAAGTAAAGAGTTTGCCCAGCCTCTAGTCTGATCTATACCTTCTGTTAAAAACGCTGTTGGTACGTATTGGTCTATTTCTTGGTCGGTAAATCTTGCGTAAGGGGATGCACCGCTGTTATGCCAGGTGTCTAATACATAGTCTTCTCTTTTCATAACTCCGCCGCATTTGCCGCATTTAAATGTGATACGGTCAACCCAGGGTTTATGTAACTCAAAATCTGCCGGGGTTTCTTCTTGAGCAAGACTTAGCAGCTCCTTTTTACTTGACACAAGCTGTTTCTCTCCACAGGCGGTACATGTCCACATAGGTAGCGGGGTGCCCCATATGCGTTCCCGGCTTATACACCAAGATTTACCTTCATTTAGAAAACCAAAAAACCTGTTTTTAGGCTCATCGTAGAAATAATTAACAGACTCAAAAGCCTCCAAAACCTTATCCTTAATTTTATCAGTACGCAAAAAGTACTCTTTACGGGCAAGCCAAACAATTCTATGACGACTACGCCAACAATGAGGATACTCATGCTTAATCTTTTTCAATGCAACAAAAGCGTTACGACTACGCATCTCCTCAACAACTAGAGCATCAGCATCCCTTGCAAACATGTCAGCAAACATGCCAGCCTCTTTAGTAAACTTTACATCATCATCAAAAGGCACATAAATAGGCACACCACGCCGCATAGCCGCCCAAAAATCCTCCTCACCATTACCCGGAGAAAGATGAACAACACCTGTAGCAGTATTAACATCAACAAAATCCTCACATATAACCTTATGAACAAGAACATGTTTCTGCTCATTCTCAGCCTGCTGAGGAATTATATCCTTCAAAGGATAATCATAAGCAACACCCTCAAGACTACTGCCCATAACAGTTTCCAAAACACCATAATTTTTAATTTCCAACTCAGCCATAACAGCGTCCACACGCTTCTTTACCATTATCCACACCTCAGAGCCAACTTGAACTTTAACATATTCAGCCTCCGGCTGAACCGCCAACATAGTATCTGTAACTACAGTAAAGGGCATAGTTGTCCAAACAAGAAAATACTCATTTTCCAACCCAGAGCGTTTAAATTTAAAATAAAATGAGGGATCTTCCACTTCTTTATAACTACCCTCATAACCCACCTCAGCACTGCTAAGGCTAGTTTGACATCCAGGACAATAAGCAACAACATAATGCCCCTCCTCAAGTAAACCCTGATCCCACGCACGCCTAAGAATCTGCCACTCACGCTCTATATACTCATCCCTATACGTCCAATACGCCTTCTCCTGATTAATAGCAATACCAAGCAAACTATCCGCAACAAGCCACATATCATAATAACGCATAATAGCCCTCTTACACTCAGCTATAAAACGCTCCATACCCACACGCTCAAGCATCTCACGTTTATTACGAACACCCAAAAGCTTCTCCACCTCCAACTCTACCGGCAACCCCTGACAATCCCAACCCGCCCAAAAAGGCATATAATAACCCTCCATAGTCTTCCAACGATAACGTATATCCTTCATAATACGCCCACGAGCATGCCCAATATGCGGAATACCATTAAGCGTAGGAGGCCCCTCAACATAACCCAAATAACCCTTAACAACAGGAGAATCACGTAAAGCCTCAAGCTTTTCACGAATACAATTCTTAACCCAAAACTCACGAACTTGCCTCTCTAACTCAAGAGGAACATAATTAGCAGGCAACCCCTGATTAGAATCCAAATGCTCAGTTGAAGACGACACTTTAATATCACGTAACGCAAAAATACACAAAAGAGCCTAATAAAACTACAGGCATAACAACGAATTTCCTATCTGCTAGCAAAATAGTCTCTATCAAAAAACCAAATTTACATGCTAATAATGGCAATTGACCGTAAATCCGAAATTATCCTATATCCAACACAGGACAGAAAAGTCAAAATTGATTGCCGCCTTGCAGGTGATACACTATGGCTCTCGCAGACACATATTGCTGAATTGTTTGGACGAGATAGGTCTGTTATAACAAAGCATATACGTAATATTTTTGTAGAGGGTGAGGTTGACGAAAAAAGCAATGTGCAAAATTTGTACATTCCAAATTCTGACAAACCTGTAATCCTCTATTCATTGAATGTTATTTTGGCTGTTGGTTATCGTGTGAAATCTCCTTGTGGTACGCAGTTTAGGCAGTGGGTAACAACTGTTTTGCATGAGTATTTGCAAAAAAGTTTTGCTTTAAATGATGATTTTTTGAAAAACATGGGTGGCGGAGTTTATTGGAAAGAGCTCTTAGAGCGTATCCGTGATATTCGTGCCAGTGAGAAAGTGATGTATCGTTAATTTCTCGATCTTTATGCAACTAGTTTAGACTATAATGCTACAATGCCGGAGACTCTTGAGTTTTTCAGAATTGTACAAAATAAGTTGCATTATGCTGTTAGTGGTTATTGACTCAGGATGTGTAGCGACAGGCCCTCTATCAATAGCGTTTTTATTATCCCTAGCACAGGGTGCTTCCGATGCTATCCCAAGCGCCATATTACTGGTAGACGCCTTTGGTGTCATTACAACAGTGGCGATTACTCCGCTTATTGCACTGGAAATATTAGGGTTAATTTACAAATTTCAAATAAATAGACAAGAAAGAAAAAATGGGTAAATTGTATGTTAAAAAAGTGAGGTGTGTTAATACCAGTATTCTATGGTAACTGTTTGTGTTACGTCACTGTACCATTCTGAGTTTCCTATGTTTATAGTAACTTCACCTGGTAGTACTGGGAAACATGCATAATCGCCCTGAAAGAGATTTGTCCGTTCCTCATATCTTACAATATGTGCACTGCTACCTGCTTTAGATGTATATGTTACAGTAGCATAATTATTGCGAGTTGTTGAAGAGTCTATACGAACAAAAATGTAGCCTGCATACTCACAGTTAACTACAAATTTAGTAGTATCACCAGCACGTTGATAAATAATTTCTCTATCCGCTACTTGGTCACACTTTGCGATATCAAGAATCTCTTGCCTAGCTATAACGTTTATAAAACAAAACCCAGAGAGCACAGCTAACGCTATACATACTATTGCTAAACCAACGGTTGTCTTATTCATACATAATTACCTCCATAACTACGGTTTAATATAACCACAACAAAATCCCTCAGCGAGTTATATATACATTAGTAGACCTTAGTCCATATTAAGTTTTTGGCTGCGAATCATAGGTTTTATTAGTCGCGGAACGATTAAAATGACTTTTAGGGAAAAC
>WRGM01000101.1 GCA_009787175.1 Candidatus Bathycorpusculum fermentans
AAAACGCGTGGCATATCCATCATAGAGGTGTGTTGAAACCAGTAAAATTATGAAAAAGGGCGCTATCTCTCTAAACGTGAACACTCTCGGTTTTTGTTTGTTTTTATGTTGGAGGTTTTTTGTTGTGAAATGGTTTGTTGTTCTTTGGGGTTTTTGTGTGGTTTATTGTTTTTTTTGATGTAATCTTTTAAAGGTGGATGTGTTTGTTTAGGTTGGAGTGAAATTGGATGGCTCTTGATCGTTTAGGTTCCTCATTAACGAATGCTATTAAAAAGTTGTTTAAAGCGGGTGTAGTTGACGAGTCAGTAGTAAAAGAGCTTGTGCGTGATATTCAGCGTGCTTTGCTTCAGTCGGATGTTAATGTGCAGTTAGTGTTGGATATTTCTAAGCGTATTGAGGAGCGGGCTTTAAAGGAGGATGTTCCACCGGGTATTTCTCGTCGTGAGCATGTTATAAAAGTTGTATATGAAGAATTAACTCGTTTTATAGGTGATAAGCCTGTTTCTCTTAAGGTTGAGCCTGGTAAGAAGAAGGTTGTTATGCTTGTTGGTATTCAGGGTTCGGGTAAGACGACTCATGCTGCTAAGCTTGCCAGGTATTATCAGAAGCGTGGGTTAAAGCCTAGTTTGATTGCTGCTGATACTTTTCGTCCAGGTGCGTATGCGCAGCTTTTGCAGCTTGGTAATAGGATAAATATTCCTGTTTTTGGTGATGCTAAGGCTAATAATCCTGTTAAAGTTGTCAATGAAGGTTTGAAGGTATATGCTGATAAGGATTTAATTATTGTTGACACGGCTGGGCGTCATAAGGAAGAAAAAGATCTTATTAAGGAAATGAAGGATCTTGAAAAGAGCATAAAGCCTGATGAGGTTATAATGGTTATTGATGGTACCATTGGTCAGCAGGCTTTAGTTCAAGCGAAAAATTTTCATGAAGCTACCCCCATTGGTGCTATTATAGTAACTAAACTTGATGGTTCTTCTCGTGGTGGTGGAGCTCTCTCTGCTGTTGCTGCGACAGGTGCTCCTATAAAGTTCATTGGGACAGGTGAAAAAATTGAGGATATAGAGACTTTTGTGCCTTCTCGCTTTGTTGGTCGTCTATTGGGAATGGGCGATTTAGAAACTTTGCTAGAGAAAGTACATGATGCTGAAGTTAAAGTTCCTCAGAAGAAGGCTAAAGAAATTCTTAGCGGTAAATTTACTCTAACTGATATGTATGAGCAGTTTAGCGCAGTTAAAAACATGGGGCCTTTTGGTAAAGTGTTAAAGATGCTTCCGGGTATGTCTTATGATGTGCCTGATGATATGGTGAAAAATGCTGAGGGTCGTCTTGATAAGTGGCGTGTAATTATTCAATCAATGACTCCTGAAGAGAAGGAAAACCCTAAACTGCTCAATTCTTCTCGTGCAAGACGTATCGCCCGTGGTTCGGGGACAACGGAGAAAGAGGTTAAAGAGCTGATTAAGCAGTACTTTATGACGCGTAAGATGATTAAAATGTTTAAGCGTAAAAAGACTCTTCCCTTTGGTCTTGGGGGGAAAGGTGGCATGGGGATGGGTGGTGTTCCATCGAATCTTAAGTAGGTGCATAATTTATGGATGTATATGAAAAAGCCTTTGAGCTTCTTAGTAAAAGTCCATTATGCGATAGCTGTCTTGGTAGGCAGTTTGCGGTTTTAGGTTATAGCATGGAAAATGCTGTTAGAGGTTTCTCCTTAAAGATCGCTTTAACTATGCAAGCCAATGCGTTGGTTAAGGAAAATTTTGATGAGGGTATTTCTAAGCTTCGTGTTTTAGCTGTAAATGGTTTCTCCAAAGTTGCGCAGGAAACTCTGAAGCATCTAAAACAGGATTCTGCGTCATCTGTTGAGAAGTGTTTTCTTTGTGATGGTACATTTGGTAAAGTTGAAGAGTTAATGAAGATTGTTTTGGCTTCTATTAGTGCTTATGATTTTTCTACTTATCTTGTAGGTATTGAATTGCCTGTGAAAGTTGAAGAGCGTGAGGATGAATTTAAAGCGGTTTTTGATGTTGATACTGCTGAGAGTATGAAACATGAGTTTGGTCGACTTTTTGGTAAGGCTATAGGTGTGCATACTGGTAAAGAAGCGGATTATTTAATTCCTGACATCGTGGTTGTTCTTAATCCTTTTTTGGGTAAAGTCAAGCTTCAGGTTAATCCCTTATTTGTTGGGGGTAGATATCGTAAGCTTGTTCGTACGGTTTCGCAGTCAAAATGGTTCTGTTCAAGTTGCCGCGGGCGTGGTTGTGAAAAATGTGGTGGGACAGGTAAATTGTATCCTGAGTCTGTTGAAGAGTTTGCGTCTGCGCGGTTGTTGGAGCTTGCTGAGGGTGTGGATTCATTTTTCCATGCTTCTGGTCGTGAAGATGTTGATGCGCGTATGCTTGGAACGGGTCGTCCGTTTATTGTTGAAATTTCTAAACCTAAAAAACGTTTTATCGATTTAAAACTTTTAGAAGAGACTATAAATGCTACTGCTGTAGGTAAAGTTGAGGTTTCTGGGCTTCATTTTACTACTAAGGATAAGGTGCGTCGGCTTAAGAAGGGTGAGGGGGCTGTGAAGGAGTATCGTTTGCTTGCAGAGTTTGAAAACGATGTTGCCGCTGAAGAGTTGCGTTTAATTGGGGAAAAGTTTTCGGGTATTACCATTAAGCAGCAGACGCCTTTGCGTGTTTTGCATAGAAGGGCAGATTTAATTCGGGAAAGGTACATATATGAGGTTAAAGTTAAGAAGGTGGCATCTAAGTTGGCTATGTTGGAAATTCGTTGCCAGGGTGGTCTCTATGTGAAAGAGTTAGTGTCTGGTGATGAAGGTCGAACAGTTCCAAGTGTTTCAAGTTTGCTTAGTAATAGGGCAAAGACACTTAAACTTGATGTGCTTAACGTCATAATGGATGATAATTAGGTGAAATAAATGAGAGGTTCAAAAGGATATTACTCTGGAACTCGTAGTTTGTTACGTAAACCACAGCGTGAGCGTGGAAAACCACAAATTAGCAAACTACTTCATGAATATGAGCTTGGTTCTGAAGTAATTATAAAAATGAATTCTAGTGTACAGAAAAGTATGCCTCACAAACGATTCCATGGTAAAATTGGAGTAATACATGAAAAGCGTGGGCGCGGTTATGTTATTAATGTTCCACAAGGTGAGTCTATTAAAACTATCATTGTACGTTGTGAACATTTAGAGCCGTATACTGGGAACTGAGTTGAAATGAGTCAAGATGAATTAGGCGAAAAGAGTCTTACTCTCTCACAGGTTAAGGAAACATTAGAAACAATTGGCGAGGAAAATCTCGACCAATTTCAACGCCGCACTCTAGATTATGTTAATAAATTTGTCAAAGTTGAGCCTGATAAAGCTGAAGAATTAGTCGCTGTACTTGTAAAGGAGTATGAGCTTGATGAGGCAGAGGCTGTTCAAGTAGTAAATTGTGTACCTGAGACTGTTGACGAGTTACGTGTCTTTCTTGCTGGTGGGCGTAAAATTGTAGAGATGAAAAAGCTTGAAAAAATTGTTGCGCTTCTAGCTGAAAACAGAATCCTCAAGTAGTACATAAAACTAGTTATTTTTTAAGTATTGAATATATAATTGTAGGTATATGTAGTAGTGATTATTATGGAGAAGCGATACGAGGAGTACGCTTACGTGTTAGATTTCCTATCGCACGGTAAGCCGGGGGTTCGTCCAACTGGAAGAGCTGGTTATAGAGCGGAAGCTCTTATTCAATGTGTCGGCGAAGAATTTTTCACTATACTTGAAGCTTTAGTGAGAGAAGGTCTAACATTAAAATCCGGTGACCGCGTCTGTGTTGGTAAGGGTTCTCGTGAAGAGGTAACTTATATCATAGGCAGAGTAGGTTACGAAGAGTTAACCGCGACAGCTAAAGCCGAGCTTCCCTTAACTATAGGTAAAATCGTAGCTAATCGTGAAAAATGGTTTGTTAACTTTTTCAACACTGCCCGCGCTATAACTCCCCGCATGCACGCTCTCGAACTAGTTCCCGGCATCGGCAAGAAGTACATGTGGCAGGTTATTAATGAGCGAACACGTAAACCATTTGAAAGCTTTGACGACCTGCAAAGCCGCACTGAACTACCAAGTCCTGCTAAACTTATAACCAAACGAATTCTAGAAGAGCTTGAAGGCGACAGCAAATACCGCCTATTTACTCGGATACAGTAAAATATGAGCCTAGAAGAAACCCAGAAGCTACTACAAACCTTTAACATTACCCCAAACAAGCTTTTTGGGCAAAATTTCCTGATAGAACCCGCCTTTTATCCCAAACTCGCAAACTATGCCCAACTCTCCCCCTCTGACACAGTTTTAGATGTAGGTGCCGGTTTTGGTTTCTTATCCAAATTCTTAGGCAACAAATGCCAAGGCATTATTGCTATTGAAAAAGACCCACAAATTACCTTAGCACTACGTAAACAAACAAGCACCTCTGCTAACATAACTGTTATCGAAGGCGATGTGCTAAAAACCCCTCTGCCCCCTTTTAACAAAGTAATAGCGTCTCCACCATATTATTTATCCACCAAACTTGTACTATTTTTACTAAAACATAACATAGACTGTGCTGTGCTAATTGTACAAAAAGAATTCGCAGACCACCTCACCGCAGAGGTTGGAAGCGAAAACTATAGCTGGCTAACAGTTACTCTCTACCAGAAAGCACATGTTGACTTTTTAGATCTTGTGCCAAAAGACCTGTTCTATCCCTCCCCAGAGGTTGGCTCAATTATTATACGAATAAAACCTCGCCAAAACCCCCCTCCCTTTACTGTAAAGAACCCTTTGTTTTTTGAGCAAATGATCAAATGGTTATTTACCCAACGAAACAAAAAACTCTCAAACGCCCTTGAACCCTTCATCAAAAACACCTTAAACATTACCAAAAAAGATTTCCAAAACATAATACAAAACCTGCCTTACCGCGAAATGCGCCCGCGCGAGCTTTCCCCTGAAAACTTTGGAGCCATAGCTGATGCATTTGCCAATTAAACGTGTCTGGTTTCAAACCTTTATGTTTGATATAACTGAGGAAGTGTTTGAACCTTCAGAGGACTCTTTTCTATTTGCAGAAAATCTTGACATACACAAAAACCATGAAGTGCTCGATTTAGGAACAGGATGCGGCATTCTTGGCATTTTAGCTGCTCAGCAGGCAAAGCATGTATTAGCTGTTGACATTAACCCCCACGCTATCATTTGCGCTAAACACAACGCGGCTCTTAACCATGTACACGGCAACATGAGTTACTTGAGAAGCAACTTACTAACCGCGCTAAATACGACTGCCCTGTTTGATGTAATCCTCTTCAATGCCCCATATCTGCCCTCTGAACAATATGAACTTAAAACATGGCTTGGACATGCATGGGCCGGCGGCCCCACTGGACGAGACGTAATCGACCGCTTCATCCCTCACGCCGCTACACATATAAAACAATCCGGACGCGTACTATTACTACAATCCAGCCTAACAGGTTTAGACATGACACTACAAAAATTCTGTGACTATGGACTATCTGCAAAAGTCAAAGCTGAAAGCAAATTACCCTTCTTTGAAACAATCCACCTAATAGAAGCCTCCGCCTGAGAAAAAAATAAACCATAAAAAAGCTAAAGGGTATACTTATTGCCAGATGGTTTACTGATTTTTATATTGCTCAACTTCATTATTTATAATTGTTAATTCAATGCCTGCTTGTTTAAAGTATTCAAGTGTATCTGCATCAGCGTGGTAGCGTTTTTCACATACCACCCGTTTTATGCCCGCATTTATAATCATCATTGCACATGTTCTACACGGGGTCATTTTACAATATAGTGTTGAGCCTTCAAGCGGGATCCCAAAGCGTGCCGCTTGAATAATAGCGTTCTGTTCCGCATGCAGCGTGCGTACACAATGCTGAGTTACGGTACCATCAATGTTGAAAACTTTACGCATATCATGCCCTGCCTCATCACAATGCGGTAAACCAGCTGGCGCACCAACATAACCCGTAGTCATTATACGCTTATCCTTAACAATCACCGCGCCACACTTTCCCCGATCACAGGTTGCACGCTTAGAAATCGCCTCACACATATCAAGAAAATAACGATCCCAATCAGGCCTTACATTAACTACATCATTACTCATATAGCTTACCACTATATTTTACCCTGAAACAAACTAATAACAATAGCGTTCATTTACGAAACACATGAATTTCTCTACCAATCAAATGTCTACCGTCAACCTCTACAAGCGACTCCAAATCCGTTAAACCCTGCATGTCTGTAATGTTTTTAGCAAAAAATTCCGGACTAAACGGTTTAACACGCACATAATCAGCCTCTTCTGCCTTTTCACCAATAGGCATAGTAACTATCTGCTTCGAACGCGTAACAATATACGGCGTAACCACAACAAGCCTACCACCCGGCCTGAGCACCTTATAGGATTCATTAATAAATCCAAAAAACAGCGACGTGAGCTTATCAATAACTTTTTGTGCGTAGGGCGTTGTAGGAATTTGACGCAAAGCCGGCCCCAAATCTGGCTCTGAAACTATGCAGTCAATATTTTCTCTACCAATTTTCATAGAAAGAACACCCACATCACTTTGAACAACCCTATAATCAACATTATAGAGCTCATATTCTTGTGATAACCATTTCAAATTATCCTCTGCCGCTTTAATACACCATGCATTAATGTCTGTACCTACAACCTGCGCTTTAATTAGCAACGCCTCTTGTAAAACAGTACCTACCCCACAGAAAGCGTCAAGCAACGTTTTTCCTTTAGTGCACCCTGAGAGGTTAATCATTATTTTTGCTAGGCGCGGCGGCATACCAAAAATTTTTCTTTGCCTTGGCTTGTAGATGTCTCTTTTTTGAAATTCAAACGGGTTATGCACTGCAATAGTTGACGCTATATAACTGGTTTCTTTACCAATACAAAACAGTAGCTCTGATCTGCTTTCCACAAGCTCTTTTTTTATAACCTCAACATGACTAAGTTGCCCTTGTGATTTATTAGCAAATCCCATGAAACGAGCGGTTCTACCCTGCCTTGCTAATTCTTTCTTTATTGCGCTTCCAAGTAGCCGCTGAATTTCACCCGCGCGAGCTTTAAACTGGTCTTCTTCAATGTAAACACTGACTCCAAAGAACATTTTTCCCTTTTTAGCATATTTGATCATTTGCTCAACTATGTTACTGCTCTCTAAAACTTCTGCAATTTGCTTCTCAGCTTGCTTGTTATGTACAATGAACGCATCTTTCACTAGTTGACTATCAAGCGTTACCTCGCTCTGTCCAATTTTTATTATGCCACCCATATCACTAATAACTGTGGGATCTAGTGCTTGCTGAGTTTGAATTGTGAAGAATTCTTTGTTGAACTGCTGTATTTCAAAGCTTATTCGTCTCGTTTGTAGGTAAGCTACAAGTTCCGCTAATGAAAGCCTCCAATTCTTCCCTGCAATGAATAATAATGTAAACATTAAAAATCAACAATTTAATTGAACTATTTAAACGCGTTAAAACAAATGATTAAAAACGTCCAAGCTGAAAATGCCTAATACACCGCTTAATGTTTTTCTAAAACTTCTTTTATAAAAAAAACCTAGCAGAATACCTGCCGCGTTAGCGGCAGGATGAATGCGTCAGGTCTATTAGCGTCATGAGTTGTAGTTTTTGTCACTATA
>WRGM01000102.1 GCA_009787175.1 Candidatus Bathycorpusculum fermentans
CGGTATTTTGGTCTCTGTAAGGTGGTAAGTGTGTGAAAAATGATGAAGAAATACGTGACTTAACCATTAAAAAGAACCGTTAAAACCAAGTGAAATCACAAAAAACCACTCATATATCTATACGTGAACACTCTCGAAAAAAGAAGGTGTTTAGTAAATGTATGTTAACGTTACTGTGGTATCAATTGTTTCAGAACCAGTATCCGTATTGCCAAGTACTATCTTTATTGTATCAGGTAGCACGGGGAAGTAGGCTGTTCCGCTATTGCCAACGGTGATTGTTTGATCAAATTCTACGCCGTCATATGTGTATGTTACCTGTATGTATGTCGTATCAGAGGTTGACTCAACTTGTATTTCAATGTAGCCTGCATAGTGCAATTCGTCATCAAATAGAACGGTTTTATCATCTGCTTCCTGCGTATATGATTCCTCGTCTATTAGTACCGCAGAGTTTTCAAGGTTAATAATGCTGGTGTATTCGTTGTTTTCATCTGTTAAATCACTGATTTGCGTTTCATAATCAGAAACTTTGTCAGTGAGGCTGGCTACTTGATTCTGTAAATTGGCTATTTGATCTTCTAGGTCATCTACGTCTGGTTGATTGTAATTGTTTACAATGGCGGCAATGAGACCTACTGCGAGTATTATGCATATTATGCCTAACGCATTTATCATAATGTTATTGCTTTTAGTCATTTTAATTTTCACATTCCATTTTTTAGTCGATAAAACAGTGAACTGGATAAAAGGGTTTTTCCCAAATTGTTCCCTACGTTACTCCCAAAATATAGGAAAACTATTCTATACAAGAAAGAAAATGACAACAAAAAAATGATGATAACTTAGAGTAATTGTGATTTTTTTAGAGGATGTATCTTGTTTGTATTTGGTGTTGCGCTAATTAAGAAATTTATTAAATGATTTCGTAGAAGAAGGAGGGTGTATGTTAGTATTTTAGGTGCATGTATAGTAGCACAGAGAGAGCGGCGAGTTCGAATATGTCCGGTAGGACTATGAATGGGCCTAGGCCTGATGCGAAGAAGGAGAATATGCCTGTTATAAAGGGGTTTGCTACTATGTCTTTTAGTAGGAAGGCGAATCCGAAAACGATTAAGCCAAAGGCAAACTCGGATCTTGTTTTTCTATATACATTTATGAAGATCATTGAGAGAATTAGTAGTAATGCTATATTTACAGTCGAGAGTATGGCGTGTGCGTAATAGAAGAATTCAAAATCATATAGTGTAAAATAAGTTGGCGGTCTTTGTGGAGGCGTATATAGTACAGATGCAGCCCAGAATGCGGCAAATAGACTAACTAGTATTATTAATACTAGAAGAAGAATGCCTATTTTGAATGTTAAACCGCTACTGCCACTGCTTCTATTATCACTATTTGTATTTGACATACTATTTTCCATTTTGTGTTATGCCCCTTTTTTTACTTTTTCCTAATTTTATTACTAATCTCCTCAAATAGGCTGTAATTCTCTTCCATTACCTGAGAAAGAAAATATGTAACACCATATCGGTCACCTATGGATGTTACTAGACGGTTTTTTTCTAAAACATCTAAATGATGTCGCATTGTTTTATAATCCATGCCTAACAATGTTGCAAATTGATTAGCATTTTGTGGTTTTTCTCTTAGAGCTTCAATAATTTTAACTCTAGTAACTCCGCCACGCGTACCCGCTATTAACCAGCCAAGTAGATACTTTAGTGAACGAGTATTACTAGACAAATTTCAACAACCTACAATTTTTTTCTTTATGTTAATACATCATCATCTTCAGTTAAGGTAATAAACGTTCACCCTTTTAAGAAAAGAACCATTTTAAAAAAAATGCGATAAAAAACTTTTATAATAAAGTGAATATTTGGGGTAAATTTGGGTATTATTTTGAAATTCATTTAATAACAAATATTGCCACTAAAATATCTGAAGCACCGGGAAGAGTAAAACGTGAAAAATAGCTATAAACGTCTGCACGCTAGTCATATAGCTCCAAATAAACGTCATCCTCCAATTCTTCTCGGTGCATTTTTTAACAACCAAGAAAATATTAAAGTGAACAAACATGACTGAAACACCTGAAAATCAAAATGAAGCAACGGATACATCATTAGAGCAGTCACAAGCAGAAGAGCAGGATATAACGTCAGAAACAGTAGAAACAGTAACCCAGCAAGAAGAGGTGTCAGAAACACAAATACCCCAGTCTGTAGATGACCCAGTAAATATAACCCCTTCAATAGCAGACTCTGAAGATGGGCATTGTATACAATGTGGTGAATCTATTGAAAGTATGTACTGTAATCATTGCGGTACATATAATGAGCCTGAGCAGGCACCGTTTGAACCTGACCCTATAGATAACAGTATACCGCCTCCTGTTCCTCCGACAACTTCAGTACCGCGTGGTCATAGGCGAAAATCGGGGAATACTACAAATGTTGTATTAGCATTACTTGCTATCTGTCTTTTAACTGTAAGTTTACTAGGTTATGCTGCGACGTATTCAATGTTTAATGATAAATTTAATGATTTGCAAAGTCAACTTTCTTCCACGCAGGAAAGTTTTAGTAATCTTAATGATAGACTTAATACTTTGCAGAGTCAACTACAACTTGCTCAGTTAAATACACAGCAAAATAGTATTGATGTAAATACTAATTCAAATAATGTTGACGTGCTAGATATTTCTGCGTTATATCAAAAAGTTAGAGAATCCGTAGTTGTAGTCCAATGTCTTGTACCGCAATATAGTTGGTTTGGCTACCAAATAGGCTACAGCACACAGCAGGGTAGCGGTTTTGTAACAACAGCTAGTGGTCAACAGGTAATTGTTACAAATAATCATGTAATTAACTCGGGAAGTAATATAACAGTAACCTTTGCAGATGGCTCAAGTTATTCAGCTACCGTTTTAGGCTCTGATGCATACGCAGATTTGGCTATATTAAAAGTAAATAACATACCCTCCAGTGTACCCTCCTTAAAACTTGTTAGCTCATCAACATTAAATGCTGGCGATGCCGTAATTGCAATAGGTTCTCCTTATGGACTTACGGGTACTATAACTACAGGAATTATCAGCGCTTTAGGAAGAACTATAACCGAGTCAATAAACAATCGTGCTATAACCATTGCAGATGTTATTCAAACTACAGCTGAAATTAACCACGGCAACTCAGGCGGACCACTAATTAACTATAAAGGAGAAGTTGTAGGTATAACTACAGCAACCGTTAGCAACTCACAAGGCTTAGGCTTTGCAATCTCTTCAGATACTATACTGCGCGAAATAGATGCACTTATAAACACAGGTAAATACACCCAACATCCGGCATTAGGCATTTCAGGAAGAGACATGACATTACAATTAGCACAATCTATGAACATAGATACAACATACGGCTGGCTAGTAGAAACAGCCACAGAGAGCAGCGGTCTTAAAAGCGGTGACATCATTATAAAAGCAGGCAGCACAACAATAACAAACCTAGATGATTTACTTACATACCTTGAACGCAACACATCACCCGGACAATACGCTGAATTCACAGTCATACGAAACGGACAACAAGAAACAGTAACAGTATACATAACATCGCTTAGCACATAACAATTAACCTCCCTTCTATTTTTATAGCCAACTTTTTTCCTACAAAAATTAAGAACAAAATTCTACAAAATAACTCATTAAAAGATGGCGCGGGATGTGGGATTTGAACCCACGCGGCCTTTCGACCACAGACTTAGCAGGCCTGCTCCATACCAGGCTTGGAGAATCCCGCACGCGCTAAACTGAATACATTATCAGTTTTAGCCAACCATATTAACTGTATACAAATTAAACCTTTCTGACAGCCAGTCATAAGTGTTTCCTTGAAAACACTGACGAAATATTCAAGGTAACTTTCTTTAGGCAGGCGAGATTTATTGATGATGAAGTATCGTTGTGGTGTTGGTTACGTCACTGTTTTTGTTGGTTTTTTAGTTTTGTTCTCTCTTCATCCCAGAGTTTGAAAATTTGGTTAACGATTTGTGATCGCATTTTAAAGATTTCGTTTGTGTCTGATGTATAAAAGTAGACAGTATAAACTCTTTCGACCGCTGTTGAACGTGTTAGAGTACAGAATGGGTTTTTTGGGAAATGATACTTGTAGAGGGCAAATGTTGTGTCAAAGATTTCTAAAAGTTTTTCTGAGGAAACTAGATGATCAAAACCGATTTCAAAGGTGTAACAGTAAATGTTGCCGTTATGGGCAGTTTCATAAAGATAGTTAGTTATGTCACGTTCAAGTATTTGTAAATTACTTATTGCAACAGTGTTGTTACCGACAGTTCGTACTTTAGCATAATTTAAAGTAACTTCTTGTGCTATGCCTTCAACTGTTCCAATTTTAACATAATCACCCACTTTAAATGGTCGAGCTGCTAAAAGATAGAGTCCCGCAATAAAATTACCTATAGTTTTTTGAGAAGCAAAACCTAACGCTGCTCCACCAACAGCAGAGAAAGATATGAGCAATTCAGAGGGCAACCCGCCAACTCTGCTTACTGCAATCAATAAACCGACTAAAATTAGAATTCTAAATGTTAACACTAACTTGTTTGTAGTGTTTGGATCCAGTTTTGCCCTTTTAGAAAAACGTGTCAAATATACTGTTATAAAACGCTCTACAAGGACGCCTATAGTAAAAATTAATAGCAACGAAATAATTTGCGTTGGGACTCCAAAAAAGCCATTTACTTGCTCTGTTATTGTAGGTATTGGTTCATATGTAGACATACACTATCAAATAATAGTTATCCTAAACATGTACTATAACTCTTTCTATAATCAAAAACCGTTTAAGCGACTACAATCAATATAATAATAAGTTACAACATCATTTTATCAACTTTTAGAGAGTTGTGGGTTAAGTATGGTTACATAAAAAGGGTAGTTTTTTAGATATTATCTAAATGGCAATCAGAGGAAAAAGTACTCACTCTGATATAGCTAGTGGTTATCAGCATGTTTTCAAGGGGTACTTTAGTTTACGACAAACTTTAGCATGCTTAAGAGCAAAATTACGCTACAGCATTCCAGTATTGTTATTCTGCGAAATTTCTCATTGGGATAACTTCTAGCGTTTCATACTTCAGCTAAACTTCCCAATAGAAAATAACTTATTTTTGCTTATTTCAGTTTCGTAATAAGAACCTGCCTCAATAGCAGAGCCTCCTAAGCAGAGTTGTTGACTGTGCAATCATTATCATATTTTCTTCTGATCTTGTACTTATTTCATAATCCTTAGACAACCTTCTAAACCATGTCAACCAGCTAAGCGTGCGCTCCACACACCAACACTTAGACAAAACCTTCCAACCTTTTGGCACAATCTTCTCAGAAATATCACATCTTTACCCAAAGATAAAACAAAATCCACAAACGACCCCCTAAACCCCGCATCCCCCCAAACACCCAAAAATGAAGGATACTTTAGAAGAACAGACCTAAAAACGCCACAACCAGCAATCGGCACACTTTAAAAATGCAGTTGATTGTTAATCGTCAAACTGGCGACGTCATATGTACTGCATACGCAGAGGGTAGTATGCATGATTTTAAACTTTACCAAGGTAGTGAGAGTAGTTTTGTTTCTGAAAGGGTTTTGTTTTTAGGTGATAGTGGTGGGTATCAAGGAATTTTAAAACTGCATAGGAATAGTGAGATTCCTAAGAAAAAACCGACTTTGGGACATAAGTGTGTTATCCTCCTAGCCATATAAGATTGTGCCAAACACCCTTGAGCATCTGAGCAGTATGTATGCGATCTTCACGCTTCTGCCAAATCTTCCAACCACTAAACCGCTTATCAGCACTAAATCCACTCTCAGACTTCTCCCGACGATAATACTCAGACAAAAACAAAAAAGGGTACTGCATCAAACAAAAAACAAGTTTACGCCAAAACCGCGAACCCTTCAAAGTAGCATTACGTTTAGGTATAACATACAAATCAACCCTATTTTTACCAAACAACTCAGCCACAGACTGACACGCATAATACTGATCTAAACGAATACTTACTGGCTCCACCCCACACTCCCCCATAAGCACCAAAGCAGCATCAAAAGCCGCCTTCTCAGACCTAAGAGAAGCCCCATAACCAACATAAAACCCCGACTCCAAATCCAAAACAGCAAAAGAATAAGTAAACAACTTTCTCCTCTTCATATTTTCCCCAGTATCCACCTTACTCCCTGTTTCTTTTTCTGTGGACATAGACATATTAGCTTTAACAGTCTCCCCCTTCTGTTCTCTAACACTACGATAATGCCTAGTTACTGATAGACTGTATCCCGTACCATCGCCTGAAGTATGAGGACGTTTTATCTTTTTTTCTTTAACCAGTAATATGAACAAGTTGTGGATTATCATTTTTACGATGGTGTTTGAGTATGCTCTTTGTATTGTTTTGTAGCTTGTTTTTATGTCTTTTAGAGTGGTGAACATTGGTAGTAGGTTGGCCATTTTGCGGCTGCTGAATTGTATGAGGTCTTTTTGTAGTAGTATGAGTGTTTTTTGTTCTGGGCTGGTTTGTGAGGGTCTGCCGAAGGGTTTGGTGGTGTGTATTTGTTGTGTTGCTTTGTGTATTTTGTTTTCTATTTCTTGGAGGATTGTTGTTAGTCGTGTTGCCCATTGTTTTTCGTATTGTTGGTAGTTTACGTGTTTTTGGTTTTTGTATTCTTGTTTGTAGTGGTTGGTGAGTGTTTGGTATTCTTGTTTGAATTGTTCAAATGTTTCGTTGGTTAGTTTTGGTCTAGTTTTTGTGTTGTTGTGCATGTTTGTTGTGTTGTGTGAACACTAATTTAACGATATCTATATATATCGTTAAATGTTGTTGTTATTTTCGAAAGATATGTGCGTAAGCGTGTTGGTAGTGTGTTGTTATGCCTAGAAGAATAGTGTTTAAGTCGGGGGATTTTGCTGTTACTGAGAGTGTTGAGGTTGTTTATGAGAGTAAGGTAACGTTGTTTGGGGATTCAGCTAAGGTTGGTGCGCCAAAAAAATTTATTGGAAAAAGAGCCTATGTAGTAATCCTCAAAGACTAAAACACTTATGTCCCAAAGCCGAAAAAACCGAAAGGTGGTGAGTTAAGTTTTGAGGAAAAGTTGGAGAATAGACGTGTTTCTTGTTTGCGAGTTTTTGTTGAGAATGTTATTGCAAAGTTTAAGGTGTTTAAAATTGTGGCAAACAAGTACCGTAACCGTCGCAAACGCTACGAGTTACGTGCATCTTTAATTTGTGGCATAATCAATCATGAAAATCGAAAATAATTCCCGATGAGGTCTATTAATTATGGATAACATTGTTTTTTAAAAATACAGAAATATTCCGTAACAATCGCTCCGATTGTCAGAACTAACGACAATATAACGATGTAACTTACGATATGATTATGAGAAACAACTGGTTCAGATGTGGGCGTATTAGACGGATCAGGAACCGTGTCTCTATAACCAAATGGAACATATTGCATAACTCCCGCACTTCCGTAAGATGTAGTATAAGTTACGCCAATTACGTATAAGACATCATCAAGAACAGCTACACCACAACCCAGAAACAGCGTAGATTTTGGACCCATGGTACTTGCCCAAGTTTTCTCTACAAGATCATAAAAAAAATGCTACTGGACGGAAATATGACGGATTTGGGACAATATTATTTGTGTCAGGTTTTTCTTGCGTTTATGTTCTCTAAGTAGTTTAGGTAGCATAGGCGTTTGATGTTTAG
>WRGM01000103.1 GCA_009787175.1 Candidatus Bathycorpusculum fermentans
ACAAAAACTACAACTATAGCACTAATAGACCTGACGCATTCATCCTGCCGCTAACGCGGCAGATATTCTGCCAGGTTTTTTATAAATTCCAACGAAAAACAAGAGTTTTAAAGCCTAACAAACAACGCAAACTGAATACATACAAACATCGAAAAGAACTTAAAACAGTTGCTTCTTCAAGTGACTAATGCTATACAAATATCAGCTTGATGACAAAACAATCGATTCCATAGATCTTAAAGCCCTCATAGTCAGCCGTGGAGTCAAAGTGTCAAACGAAGTCTACCAAACCTTCCAAAAGAACCATCGCATTTACCCTGACCCAGTTAAATGCAACTGCCTTATCCTACCTGACAACACTATCGTACAATTAACAGACGTAGCTCTGCACATGAGTTATATCAAATCAGCAATGAACTGGGACACCTTCAAAAACCTCCGATACTTTACACAACTCAAAACGCCCTTCAAACTCAAAATGTCTGACCAAGACAAACCCGTCCTATTATACAATGATAAACCAGTTACTGAAGTAGAATTTCCCTCGCCCTCACAGTTTTATGAACAAAAAACAACCAACGGTTTACCCTATCTTGGTAACGCTGTCCTTCAGGGTGTGGACACACTAGCTTTTCAATGTCTATGGTCCTGTGAATACGCCAAAGCAGGCTACTCCTGCCAATTCTGCTATTCAGGCGGACAAACAGAACGACTTGCACATAAAAACAAGCCTGACCCCAAAGTTCCATCAACTCAGGACATTGCAGAAATCACCGATTATGCCCTCAAAAAAGACAACGTCAAATTTATCGAAATCACAGGCGGCTCCACCTTTAATCCTCAAGCTGAATGTAGCATCATAACAGACATTCTTAAAGAGATAGATGCCATAAATAGTCTCTCAAAGATAGATGGTGAAGTTTTAGTTTTCACCACGCCGCCTAACAACCCAAAAGAAGTAGACCAGCTCTTTAACGCTGGTGCCGACCGCGTCATTTGCAGCTTTGAAGTCTGGAACCAAAAACTGGCGGCAACAATTACACCGGGCAAGATAAAGTTCATAACCAGACAACGACATTTGGACTGCCTAAAATACATAGCAAAAGAGTATGGACCAAGCAGGGCTTGCAGTTCATTTGTCATTGGGCTCGAACCCATAGAAAGCCTGTTGGAAGGTATGGCTTTTTTGGCTTCAGAAGGCATTGTGCCTATTGCGTCAGTTTGGATTCCTTTTGGGCGACCAGTGATGGGTAGTATGAAGGCACCTGAGTTAACGTATTACCAGCAGGTCAAATCAGGGCTAGTTGAGATTTATGATAAATATGACATTGAGCCTCCGGGTGGCGTAGGGTTTAACGTTTGCATCTGTCGCGATTCGTGGCTCCATAAAAGCGAGGTAAAGAATGGCACAGAGAGAACAAAATCATAGTTTAATTGTCAGTTTTTTGAAGCGGCTACTTTAACGCTTACAATTGAATCCTCAAGTATCTGACTTTTTATGTTAATTTCTTTTATATCGAATCCGAAAAGTTGTACAGCTGCTTGAATACTGGGATCCTCAAGTATGTCTTGAAAATTGAACCGTTTTGATCCTATTATTTGTATATTTTGGAATCCAGCCGCTTCAACTAGCTCTGCATAGTGGTCTTTCATTTCAGCTCCGCTTATGCATCCAATGTATGCTTGAACACTTTTGGCAATGTCTTTCGGTATCGGTTTAACGATTGCAATATCTGAAATTTGCAGTTTGCCGCCTTGTCGTAACACGCGGTAGGCTTCTGAGAAAACCTTCGGTTTGTCTGTTGACAAGTTGATTACGCAGTTAGAAATTACCCAATCAACAGACTCATCGGGTACAGGCAGGTTTTCTATTTCACCAAGCCTAAACTCTACGTTCTTAAACCCAGTTTTCGCCGTGTTAGTGTTTGCTTTGTCAATCATTTCTTGGGTCATGTCAACCCCGATCACTCTGCCAGTCATACCGACTTTTTCTGCCGCCAAGAAGCAATCGAAACCTGCTCCGCATCCAAGGTCTAGTACAGTGTCACCTTCTTGAATATCTGCGAACATTGTTGGGTTGCCGCAGCCTAAATGGAGGTTTGCCTCTGGAAAGGCAGAGGTTTGAGTGTTTGTATAGCCGATTGTCTGGGCTATTTTGCTAATTGTTTGAGGGGTTAGGATTCCGTTGCAACAGGTTTGGTTGTTTTGGATGAATCGTGCGTATGCTTGTTTTATGGCTTGTTTTGTTTCTTGGTTATGCATCGTTACAACGCCTTTTGTTGTTGGTTAAATGGTTGGTTGTGCTTGCGTGTATTAACTTTTGTCGTTTGGAAACGAAAACTTAAATATCAACATTATTAATACAGCTCATAAAAATATTTAATAAGTGAGGAATTATGACAAAAGTGTTTGTAAAAATTTTAGCCGCATTAATCATCGGATTACTAATCGGGTTCACAGGAGCCTATTTGTACCAACAACAAACCATCAACAAACTCTCAGAGTCCTTAAACGGTCAACCACTCAGCGTGCAAAACGGTGAAATCCATCTTAAAGCAACAATAAACAATGGCGCATTTGCCAGCGCATCCTTCCATGGAATCGCCTATGAACTGGGCAAAAACGGTGAAGTGGCACTCTTCAAAACAAAAGCAACACCCAAACAATTCTATGATGCCCTAACTAGTCTTGGCGCATTACCAGGTAACAACGTAAAAATGGATTCTGACAACACCACATACGTACAGGGCACAGGTCTTGACGTTTACGTAACATGGGATGGAGCACCACAACGTTATACACTCCAAGAAGTTCTCAACGGCTGCATAGTTGACATCAAATTTGGCGGTAATCTTGAGACCTCAAACAGCATGGGGACAGGATGTATAACCTGCCTGGGAAGCTGCGCAGTAGGTATCTCAAGCAACGCAGCATACGCAGCGAAAACCAGTCCCCAATTCACAGCTAACAGCGACATACTACCCCCAGTTGGCACAGAAATAACAGTCATATACAGTCTGAAGGCGTGAACATAACTACTTGTCGGCTCAGGACCTGATAATAGCGGGGATAACTGTCTCACTATCGTTGGCAGTTTTGCCGTATCTTCCTTCTTTTCTTATTTTTAATGTAACAGAAAAAATAGGCATAAAACGCATTGCCGCACGAATCGGTTTCTTCTCAGCAGGCGTTATCTTCTCATTTATTCTCAGCGTTTGGGCTGTTTCAGCGGTTCCAACATTTTTCATCGCCAACTCGGCAAAAATGGACATCATTTGGGGTTTAATAGTACTTTATCTAGGAATCATAGTACTAAGGAAAAAAAGTGCTTTTGTCATTAAAGCCGCAAGAGACATGTACCTATACTGGTGCTATGGCACATTCCTAATGGGCACAGTCTTTGGTGCTATATGGGTTAATTACATGTCAATGCGCAACTATTATGTTAACACAATGTTCCAAGATGCAATGTTTAATCTAAACATACACGCCACCTTAACCGATGCAATTTACTTCGCAACAGGCTTAGCTACAGTAATAGCATTCACAGGCATAATCACATACATTACAGCTCAACCATTAAACGAATTTTTAGCAAAACACCGCGCTCAAGTTAAACTTGTCTGCGGCTCAATCATTACCCTATTCGCTGTCTACATAATCTTCTCAGATGTCTGGATGATACTGACCTCCAGCAGACTGCCATTCTAACAAACCATAGGTGAAAAACTTGGGAAAAAATCCTGTAACAGAAAAATTTGAAGCATGCAAAACCTGCGGCGCCTGCTTCAAAACTTGCGAAGCATACAAAACCTACAACCCAAAAACCATCAAAAAATTAGCTGACACCCTAAACAAAAATACTCTATCCATCAACGATGCCCACCTCGCATACCGATGCAACCTCTGCGGCCACTGTCAAACCAAATGCCCCGAAGGCTTAAACTTGGCTGAGCTTTTCAAAGAAGCCCGAATTGCCTACTGCAAATCAGGCCAAGGACCACTCTCATATCATACACCAATGCTGACAAATAAGAAAATCAACTTTTTCACCCTGAACAACAGCATCACATTAATGAAGCCCAATTATCCCAAACAGGCAGATAGAATATTCTTCCCTGGTTGTGCACTACGAACATTTAGACCTGAGTTGATCGAAAAAGTCAAGACATTCTTAGGTGATGTACTGGTTTTGAATCAGGATTGTTGCGGCAAATCTTTCCGAGGTATCGGTTTAGAAGACGAGTACCAAACACACAACAACGCATTAATCAGATTTTTAGAATCGTTTAAACCAAAGGAAATCATAGTAGCCTGCCCTAACTGTTACACCAGCTTCAAACCCAAAATCGACTTTGCAAAAGTGGTCTTTGCCCAAGAGGCCCTGCTACAAACGGGCAAACTTAAACCAGTGACAACCGACTTGGGCACAATAGCTGTTCACGACTCATGTCCATTTAAAGAAGCACCAGAACTCTTCAACATAGCTAGACGATTCGTTGATACAGTATATACTGGACAGAGGGTCGAGTTTATCAATTCTAAAGAGAAGCTCCGATGCTGCGGCGGCGGAGGCGGTGTTAGTTTTTCAAACGAAAAATTATCCAAGCATATTTCCAGTGTTAGATTGCGAGAAGCAAAAACTACGAGTGCAGATACCGTGGTAACCTTCTGCGTTTCCTGTGCAATACAGCTTGGATCTGTAGCTGCAAAAGAGGGTATTTGTGTGTTTCACTCTTTAGATCTCTTGGAACCAGTGTCAAATCCTGATTATGGCATAGTTTATCACAGAAGCAGAAAACAGTTCAGCGGTAGCAAACTATTCGTCAACCTAATGCGCCTACAACTACAAGTTTAAAAGGAGAACAAAAAATGCAAACTATTGGAAAAACAAGTAGTGTATGTCCAAACTGTCTAAAAGTCATCCCTGCAAAAATCATCGAACAAAGTGGCAGGGTGCTCATACAAAAAAACTGTCCCGAACACGGAAGTTTTCAAGCTCTAATTTCTAGTGATATAGAAAATTACAAGTTCGCTAAAGAGCTCTACTCCCAACCTCAGAAAAAAATGGTTAACAATTGCCCAGCAGACTGCGGTTTATGTTTCTCCCATGCCCAACACACTTGTTTAGCCGTAATTGAAGTTACTAAAGACTGCGACCTTCACTGTGGGGTATGTTTCGCTTCTGCATTGGGAGAGCAAAGCGGAGCGGAAGTTGACTTGGAGACAATTCGTGAAATGTTCAAAGCAGTGTTGAAAAGTGAAGGTACTGTTCGTCCTGTTCAACTTTCAGGTGGCGAACCTTTAACCCGCAATGACCTGCCAGAAATCGTCAAGGCAGGAAAAGAGCTTGGGTTTGACCACATCGAAATCAACACCAACGGCATCCAACTTGCAAAAGACCCTGAACTAGCGAGGCAGTTGGCTGAGGCAGGCGTTAGCGTTATTTATTTGCAGTTTGACGGTGTTAATGATGATGTTTACTTGAAACTGCGTGGAGAAAAACTTTACGAGAAAAAAAGAGATGCGATTGAAAATTGTCAAAAAGCAGGTATCGCAGTTACACTGGTACCAACGATAGTCAAAGGTGTAAACGATGAACAACTAGGTGACATCATACGGTTTGCAATGGCTCACAGAAACGTTACAGGTGTCAATTTTCAACCTGTCACCTACTTAGGACGTTACCCGCAAGCGTTCAGTAAAAATTTATCTGACCGTGCAACTATTCCCGACATAATCAAAGGTATCGTATCACAAACGAATAATCTTTTGAAAGAGGACGATTTTTATCCCATCCCATGTCCACATCCCCAGTGTTCTGCCTTAACACTTGTAATGGCTGACGAAAACCACATTTTTCCGCTAACACGCCTTGTAAACGTGAAGGCACTGGTTAATAGCGTTGATGATCCCGCAAGTGTGATTCCAGTTGCGATTTCGAAGCTGTGGTCTATGCGCCCTCAAGATGACGTAATAAAGACACTGCAAAAATTTTTGTTTGTAAGTAATCTTGCTCGAGACGACATGCAACAGCCTAAACTGTTGACCATTTCGATGATGGCTTTTCAGGACTGCTGGACACTGGATATTGAACGCCTGCAAAAATGTTGCATACATGTTGTGACACCGCATGGAAAACTAGTGCCTTTCTGTGCTCACTATCTAACTAGTATTGATGGTAAAAGACTTCCATATTAACCAAGTTTTTTTCCTTTGGCAAACATGGTGGTACGATATAAGTTACCCATTGCAATGGGTACATGAGGGATTTTGCCTCGTCTAAATAAAGAGATATCCACAAACCCTGCTCTGTGCATGAGTTGCTGTATTTGATTGTCTGATCGTATTCGCCAAACAGTAAACCGTTTCTGAAAGGGAAGGGGAAAATGCTGAATTTCAATAACTGCTTTTTTTGTTCCTGCAAACTCGCGTAAAACAAAAACCGATTCCATATTAAGTACACGATAAACTTCGATAAACATTTTTTCTGGATCTGGTAGAAACCGTATAACACCTGCACAGGTACCAAGTGTAAAAGTTTTTGTTTTGAATGGGAGATGCTCGGCATCTGCAAGGATGAGGTTAACATTGTTTTCCTTGTTTAACCGCTTTTTTGCGATTTTCAGCATTGATTTCGAAAGGTCAACAGCACAGATTTTACCGTTAAATTTTAGCTTTTTTCTAAGCATAATGAGTTGGGTACCTGTTCCGCAACCTACATCAAGGAGGATATCGTGACTTCGGGGTTTTGCTGTTTCAAGAAGTGTTTTGTGAGCTTTGGTAATTAGTGTACTGAGCAGATATAGGGTGAGAAAATTGTAGATTTTGCTCATGATAAGATTGTAGCCTCGCATAATTTCGATTTTGTCACGAACGGCTTTGGTCGATTGGGATTTTGCTGTTTTCATTAAGGCATGTGTACTGTTTTGTTATATTTATTTTTTCAATTCCTTTTTTAGGTTTACCATTTACGAAATATTTTTCTGGAATTTTTGGGTTAGTGACCCAGAGTTTTATCATTTGGTTGACTATGTTAGTTTCGCCTGTGCCGTAGGGTTTTAACTGTGCGTGTAATATGTACTTGTTTAGTACATCTACAAATACGGCTCCTTGGGCTTTGGGTGAGGGTTCGCCGTTTGTTTTCTGGGTTCCAAACTGTTTTTCTGCTCCGGTGGGGACATCAAAGACGCAGCCATCAACTGCTATAACGCGGTATCCGTGAAAAGTTTTAAAATCCGTTGTGTAGGCGTAGTCTTTTAGGAAATAGTTGTTGTTTAGATCTATAAATGCTGTGTGAGAGAATTTTTCTCGTGCTTCGAAGAGGCTTTGTTTGTCCATGGCGAATTTGTATCCTTTTTCTTTGATGAATCGGTTTATGGCGATTTGTGCTGATTGCCGTGGTAGGGTGAGTAGAAATGTGGCGAGTTTGTCGAAGGTCATTTTAGCGGTGTGTCTTGTAAAGTAGGATGTTTTGGTTCTATGTTTGGCGATGAAAGTGATATTTGTGAGGGATTTTTCGAGTTTGTGAATAAGTATCATTAAACGATTCATTGGGTTACACTTCAATATGCAGAATACCCAATAAATGTGCTCGCACTACTTATCGAGTTAATTGCTTGTTATATCCAAAAATTTTAGCCTGATGACATTGCTATAAAGCTGTGGTTCAATTGACCCCACCTGAGGTATTTACCAAAATCCAAAGCTTGTTTTTTTGAGAGTGTTCACGTTTAGAGAGATAGCGCCCTTTTTCATAATTTTACTGGTTTCAACACACCTCTATGATGGATATGCCACGCG
>WRGM01000104.1 GCA_009787175.1 Candidatus Bathycorpusculum fermentans
CTGATGCTGGGGAGCGTTGAACAGCGGTTGATTTTGCGTATGAGGTGGATTGGTTTTTGTCGAAGAGTTCCTATAAGGGTGTGTCTAAGGTCCGGTTGGTGGTGGATAATTTGAATACGCATGTTGTTTCGTCTCTTTACAGGGCTTTTTCAGCGGTTAAAGCAAGAGCTCTTGCTAAGCGGCTTGAATTTCATTATACGCCAAAGCATGGAAGCTGGTTAAATATTGCTGAGATATCTATCAGTATTCTCTCTAAGCAGTGTATTGATAGGCGTATATCAAACTTGGAGTTGTTAAATCGTGAGATTGGTGCTTGGGAAAATGAGTATAATTCCAAACGTAACACAGTTAACTGGCAGTTTACAACTGACGATGCAAGAATTAAGCTACACAAACTATATCCAGTGTTTTAGGCGTAGTGATGTACTACGCTAAAGTAAATACTTTCAGGAAGAGTAAATTCTCTTTTTTCAGGTTAAAAACCCAATTTTTGACGCTCCAACATTTCTTAAGAGAAAAATAAGGAACAGTAGCGCTAAAAATTGTCTGTTAGTGTTTAAACATTTGAATGTGTCTTTAGAGGTTTTCGGATAATTTTCTAAACATTATTTATATTCATGTACTAAATCTACTACACTTCCAAAGCATGTTATAGTATGTAAATTGTACAGATGCTAAGATTACAAAGATGAAAATGTGTAATGGAGAAGCAGACAGTGAATCTGAGAAATAAACCCAGAATATCCACTAAGCAAATTGCTATAATGGCAGTATTTTCCGCAGTATATGCAGCTATGCGAATGATTCCAACTTTTCCAGTTATTGGTCTTGAGGGAGGCTATTTCTCTATTGCAGATATTCTCGCACCGATTTACGGCGTTATACTAGGACCGTACATTGGCAGTATGAGTGTAATAATAGGAACATTCATAGGTATGAGTACAAAAGCACCGATATTTCTCGGCTTAGACTTCCTTCCCGCACTAATAAATACCGTAGCCTTAGGATTTCTAGTACGTAAAAAATGGTTACCAGTAGTAATATTAAACGCTACCTTATTGGCAGTGTTTATTTTTAATCCATTAACACTAAACTTTATCGACCTGCAAATCGGCAGCACAGCACTAATGATACCTTTCACGTGGGTACATATTATAGCCTTTATAATTCTGCTTTCACCCCTTGGATTGAAAGCGGGAAAATGGGTTAGAAACGCAAAAACATCAAACACGACAGTGGAAAATGTTGCAGAAACAGATGCTAATAAGGGATATAGGGAAATGTTTTCAAAAACAGTCATAGGTTTTGTTACATTATCCTTTATTGGAACAATGATGCAGCATCTAATGGGTAACATTCTCTACGAGAACATTTACGTTCACATTACAAAATACATGACACCTGAAGCTCTTACAGTCAGATGGATATCAATAGCTTTCCTCTATCCTGTGGAGCGTTTAGTGCTTATAATATTTGCAGCAATCATTGGCTCACCTCTACTATATGTTCTAAAGAAAACATTGCTTATAAAAGAGACAAACAAGAGTATATTAGAAGATGAAGAGAAAATCAAGAAGTAAACTTTTCATTTTTTCCCATGAAAACATTTTGGGTTTTCGTGGTTCTTCCAGCATCGGCCGCAGCCGATGGTGCAGTCTTCCATGAAAGCATTTTATGGTTTCATTGTTCTTCAAACATCGATGCAGTGCCGATGGTGTGGTCTCTCATGAAAACATTTGTAGTTTTCGTATTTCGTCCAACATCGGCTCAGAACCGATGGCGCACTCTTCTATGAAAAACTATAGTAGTCAAAAAGGTTTTTCATCGTACTTCAACAAAAACGCGTTTTATAAGATTTAAGTGTGAAAACGCAGAATTTTGCTGTGGATACAAAAAATGGTGTTTTACATGGATTTTTTGATAATGTTTAATAAATAATACAGGGTTATTCTCAGCAGTACTATCATATTTAGAATCCTATTTGGATGCTGTTAAATGTAGTAAATTCATGATGCTAAATTAGTCAATACTGGTGTATGTGAAAAATGTCTGGGGATATTTACAAACCGCTTATTGTTCAGAGCGATATGACATTGCTACTGGAAACAAATAATGACTCTTATGAGTCTGCCCGTGATGAGCTTTCCGTGTTTGCTGAAATAGTAAAATCGCCTGAATATGTTCATACGTATAAAATGACACCTATTTCTCTTTGGAACGCGGCAAGTGCAGGAGTGAAAAGCGCAGATATTTTAGCGACCCTTGAAAAATTCAGTAAATACTCAGTATCAGAAACGGTTATTGCACGTTTAACACAGATCATAAATCGTTATGGTAAAGTGCGGATTTGCAGAGAACAGAAAGAACTGTTTCTTGAAACAGATGACCAATTTATTATGGCGCAACTTTGTGCTGAAAAATCAGTTTTCAAGTTTTTTATCGACACACCGCAGGGTAACAGGGTTAAGATAAATCCTATATTTCGTGGTCATATAAAACAGGCACTTATGAATATACAGTTTCCACCAGAAGACTTAGCAGGGTATGCAAATGGTGAAGAGCTAGTTTTTGATTTAAATCTTAATGCTTTTCAGCCTCGAGATTATCAGGCTGCGGCTGTTAGGGCTTTTCGGGCGAGCGGTAGGGGTGATCATGGTGTTGTGGTTTTGCCTTGTGGTGCTGGGAAGACTGTTGTGGGTATTGAGGTTATGGCGGAGTTGAAGACGGAGACGTTGATTCTTACTACGTCTATTACAGCGGCGCGGCAGTGGATTAGTGAGCTAATTCATAAAACAAATATTAATCCTGATTTGATTGGTGAGTATAGTGGGGAGAAGAAGGAGATAAAGCCTGTGACTGTTTCGACGTATCAGATTATAAGTGCTAAGAATAAGGCTGGTGAGCAGAAGCATTTTAATCTGTTCTCTGAGCGTAATTGGGGTTTTATAATTTATGATGAGGTGCATACTCTTCCTGCTCCGGTTTTTCGTATAACGGCTGAGTTGCAGGCAAAGCGTCGGCTTGGTTTAACTGCGACTCTTGTGCGTGAGGATGGTCATGAGGCAGATGTGTTTGCTTTAATTGGTCCAAAGCGTCATGAGATGAGTTGGAAAGTGCTTGAGGGGCAAGGGTGGATTGCGCAGGCGGAATGTTTTGAAATTCGGGTACCATTGCCTGATGAGTTAAAAATGCCTTATGCTGTTGCGTCTAAGCGTGATAAGTTTCGTGTTGCGGCGGAAAATCCTGATAAGCTTGAGGTAATTCAGGAGTTGGTTGCTAAGCATGAGGGTGCGCATATTTTGATTATTGGTGTTTATCTTGAGCAGCTCAAAGTTATTGCTGAAAAGTTTTCTGCGCCGATTATTACGGGTAAGACTTGTAATAGGGATCGTGAGGATCTTTATGGTCGTTTTAAAAGTGGGGAGATTTCGCTTCTTGTGGTATCTAAAGTTGCGAATTTTGCGATAGATTTGCCGGATGCTAATGTTGCTATTGAGGTTAGTGGAAATTTTGGTTCGCGGCAGGAGGAGGCTCAGCGTCTTGGGCGTATTCTTCGTCCTAAAGTGGGTGAGAATAAAGCGTATTTTTACACTCTTGTGTCACGTGATACGCGGGAAGAGGATTTTTCGATGCATCGACAATTGTTTCTCACTGAGCAGGGTTATCCCTACAAGATTATAGGTGAGGAAGAAGGAAATGATTGATGTTATAAAACTTGCTGAGTATCTAAATACATGTAGTAACAGTACGCCGTATGGTTTTGTGGATGGCGTTGGTTTAACAGAACTGCATAAACGTATTTTTAAGAATAAAGTGCCTGTTTCAAAAATAGAGATGGTACGAAACCTTGCCATATTTTATGCTAATGAGCAAAATATTATAAACATTTGGAATGGGCTCTCTGAGTGTGAGAAGGATTTTATAAGGTACATAGTGCAAAGCGGAGGCGAGCATCTTCCCACAACGATTTTGTATGCTAAGAAACATAACCTTAAGACAGAATATATTTCGCCTAATGGGTTTAAAAAGAGTATAACTTCACCTTCTGACCTTATGCATTTAAAGTTTCTCCATGTTTTAACATGGAATATTCCGGACACAAAAACTGTAATGTTTTTTCCAGGCGGCAATATACCTCTTGATGTTCTTAAGGTGTTAAAAAGACTTGTAGGTCCAATAAAATTTGAATATGAAGAATACACTCCAGTAAAAACTGATTATATAATCTGCCGAGAGAACAGAATTAGCGATTTTGCAACTCTGGTAAAACTTGCTATAAGTGAACGTTTGAAGGCAAGATCGTCAACAGTAAGTCTTACGCCAGTAAAGCTTGCGAGATTATCCGAATTAATAGGTTTTGAAGAGGTATGTGATAAGGATGGCAAATTTTGTACGCCAAAAGAGGCTAAACGTAGTAAAGACTTTAAAGTTGCTCATCCTCTTTTTGTATTAGCCGTTAATTCAGGTTTACTTAACATTGACAGAGAAGGCGTTGTTTGTCCAGGTAAAGATGTATCCAATTTACTATCTATAGCGTCAAATGTGTTAGCAAAACAATTGTTTAGGGCTTACATTAATGAAAATGACATTCAAGAGATTCAGTATGCAACACATATTACTGTCAGTGGTTTTTACTGGCAGGTAGAGTGGCATAGATGTAGAAAGATTGTTGTAGATTTGCTAAAAAAGTATCCTGTTGAAAAATTTTTAAAATATGAAGATTTTGATAATCATGTAAAAATGTTTCATGGTGATTTTCTTAGGCGAACACGTTATTGCAGAGTTTCAATAAGGGGTTATAGTTTTAGTGATTATTATGATTCTATAAATTATGAGCCGGATTGGGATGAGTGTGAATCTCAGATTATACGTGCCATTTTATCGTTTTTGTCTGCTATGGGGCTGGTTGATATTGCATATACTGAAAATGTTGCTCGTATAAAATATGCTAATGATGATTACTGTGTTGGAATTGCGGGTTTTCGCATTACGAATCTTGGCGCATGGGTTTTTGGAATAACGGATAAGTATCAAACAGCGAAAATTGTGAGTACTCTAAATGATCAGGGTCAGCTAATTGTGCTGCCTGATTACTCTGTTATTATTTCGGGTCTTAAATGTCGTATTGAGCATGAAACTTTTTTCAGTAAATTTTTGACCAAAGTTTCTGTTGACGGAAACGCTGCGGTATATAAACTTGATTTTCAATCTATACTCCGTGCTCATGATGATAACATAACACCACAAAAAATAAAGAAAGCACTACAGAAGGCAAGTGATAAGCCACTTCCAGATAATGTTATCCGCTCTCTTGATGACTGGCAGCTGAAAATTGGGCGAGTTAAGATACATACATTAACTATACTTGAAACAGATGATATATTACTACTTGAGGAAATTAAGCATATCAAAGGATTTGATAGCATTATAACAAATGATCTGCATACTGCCGTTGCTATTAATGACGAAAAATTGAAGAGAGCGAAAATGTTAATTGAGAGAAATGGTTGGCCAGTAAAAATTTAGCAGCCGTTTAAACGGATAATTCAGCTGGCAGATTTTGCAGGAAATACGTTTTTTTTTACTATTTTTCCGTTTTTGTCAATTTCGTTTGCATGTATAAGTGTAGTGGATATGGGTTTTTTGTTTTCTGCAGGTACTAGACTAATTTGTATTATACTTAGAGGCGGTAGAGCTGTTTCGACCCGTTTTTTGTTAATTATTTCGCATATTTTAACGGTTTCTTGGCTTACAATTAGGGCATCTATGTTTTTGTCTTTGTTTAAAGTTAACCCGTATGAGTCATGTAGAGGTGAGATTTGGAAGCGGTTTTTATATCCGGCTTTTTCTAGAAAACATGTTAACGCTTCTAATCGCTCATTATATGATGCGGTCTTGTGGGGTTTATTCATTTTTGCAACAAATTCATCACTTGATAAGCCTACAATGACGTGTTCTCCTACTTGAAAGGCTTTCTTTAGCAGCATCTTATGTCCTTTATGTAACTCGTCAAATGTTCCGCCAACAGCTACAGTGTTAAATTGTTTCTTCTTTATTTCCAATTAATCGTACACCTTGAAAGTCCACTTCACACTTTATTACATGTTCTTCTGGGAGAACTTGCTTAAAAGCTTCTACAACTTTAGAAGTGTTTTCTTTTAAAACTATAGCGTGTACAGCCTCACCTAGCATGTTCTGTGTAGCGCCAACAGCGCCGGCTTGCAGGGCTAAATTTACAAGTTCACATACTCTATCTGAGGCAAACTTTGTTTTTTGGGCAAAGAGCCAACAGTTTGATAAGAAAGTCTCTAAACAAGGGTCTTCTAAAATTTTTGCTAACGCCTCTTTCCCGTAACTGTTAATTGCATTTTTATGTTGTTTAGAGGAGAGCACATTTTTAGATAAGGTGGTGTTGTAAAATCCGGCTACGATGCCATATTTGGGACTTATAGGTATGCGGTCAATTTTGCATATGCTGGGTGCGCCGGGTTCTGTTACAAGGATTAATCCACCTCCAGCTGTCAATGAGCTAACTGTACCTAAGCCTGTTTGAAGGCGAATTTCAGCTAAATGAGCAACTTCACCTATCTGATTAAAGGTTAAGGGTAAATTTAAAGCCTCTTTAAGGGCCAACCCGGTAGTTAATGCGCCGCCGGCGCTAGTTCCAAATCCCATACCTATGGGGACATCAATTTGGTGCTCCACATGTACAGCATATTTTTTAGCCGTTTTACTAAGCAGTGTTTGAGCTACGTCTCGTGTTACTTTAGCTTCCTCCGTAGCAGACCTACTGTTAATTGTAACATTAACAAGGTTCTCAGAGGCATCCTCTAGGGTAACTTTTGTATGTACACCTAACTGTAATCCGAAACCGCCACCTCGGGCACCCATGTAGCGTAAATCAGTAATTTCTGCACCATCAGGGTTTGTGCTGCAAATTTCAAATAGGCTAGATATAGCGCCTGGCGCAAAGGCTTTAACGATTTTTTTAGACATATACTCACTTGTCTTTTGAAGGGTTATTTTTGCCGCGTTGGAGGTTGGGAAAAACTTTTTGCATTATCTTGATTATAGGCACAGCCAGTATTATAAAGGGTAACTCTGTGATTATGAGCCATATGAAGAGGGGTAGAACGTATATGAAGGGTAATGGGTCTCCGAAGTGTGTTAGGAACATGGGGCTTACTAGCCAGACAGTTATGGATAATAAGAGACCTCCTATGATTTGTCCGATTACAGCGCCTATTGCGTAGCTGCTCCATTCTTTCCATCGAATAGAAATTACTACAATAGCTGCTAAGCTTACTATTATGGTTAGTATAAAGGCTATTAGAAATGTGTTAGATGTTAAGCCTGTGTAAGCTGTAAAGTCGGAGAGCAATAGTATTGAGGCAGCTAGCAGCGCGGCGATTTCTATAGTTATAATAGTTAGGGTTTGTTTTAGGTTAATGTTTTTAGTATATAGATAGCCTATTAGGAAGAATAGTATAAAGTTGGGTGGAACACCTGCTACTAGGCTTAGCGTGGGGTTTCCGTGTACTAGGATGTCTCGTATGAATATGCCTATAGCTCCGCTTATGCCGCCGACCCAGGGGCCGTAGAGCGCGGCGAAAACAGCGGGGATTATAACGGCGGGGAGGAAGCCTATGCCAAAGAAGCTTATGCCTCCTGTTAAAATTCCAAATGCTGCATATAGTGCCGAGCAGATGCTTATAGCGGCAATATCTCGTGATGTAAGATGTGGAATGTTCAAGCTTTATCCTCTTTAAACGTCGTGAACTTAATCTTCAGAAGGTATGAACCAAATAAGTATTTTGGTTATAATGTTTAAACATGTTTAAACAACACATGTAAAACAACAATAAAAACATCAAAAATGATAAAACTAAAATAGCAAAAAACAATAAAAAAGAAACAAATGGAGCTAAAACAAACAGATAAATTAAACAGTTACATACGTTTATCGGGTTAATGCACTTTTTACACTTTACTTACTGGCTCTTTTTGGTTAATACATACAGACTATATGACCACACTTCAAAGACAGCTAATTTAGCATAGTCCAAACCTACTTGCTCCAAAAAATTTTACACATCATAAGAATCATATCCTCATGCTAATTAACACTCGAACATAAACTATAACAAAATCAACTAAAGCACACTTTACCTCCAAATGCATATAGCAACTTGATTTTACATTGATAGTTTATATATCTCGGTTGTGTATAGCTCTTTAGGTAGTTATTTGACATGAGAGCAACTGATG
>WRGM01000105.1 GCA_009787175.1 Candidatus Bathycorpusculum fermentans
TGTAAGGTGGTAAGTGTGTGAAAAATGATGAAGAAATACGTGACTTAACCATTAAAAAGAACCGTTAAAACCAAATAAAATCACAAAAACCCACTCATATATCTATACGTGAACACTCTCCAAAAAAAATGTCGCCCATGAAGTATCTTGCTTAAGAAATGGTGATTTTGTTGTAGTAGTATCTCCCAAAGAAATGGCTGTTCACATTCCCATTAATCGCCATTTACAGAAAGAAACCGTAACTTTGTAATAATGCTTATTTGTTTAATAGCATAGAAATGAGTTGTATTATTGTGTTAGAGAGGAAGCCATTTGGTTAAGCATACTTTAGATGTCAAGTCAGTTAGTGGTAGCGGCGTTAGTTTGGGTTTTGAGGCAAAGCTTTGGTTAGCGGCGGATAAGTTGCGTAATAATATGGATGCTGCTGAGTATAAGCATGTTGTTTTGGGTTTGATTTTTCTTAAGTACATAAGTGATGCTTTCACTGAGGTTTATGATGAGTTAAAGTTGGATCAATATGCTGATCCTGAGGATGTGGATGAATACCGGGCGCGTAATGCTTTTTGGGTTCCGCCTGAGAGCCGTTGGGGTTATCTGCAAAAAAACGCTAAACAGCCAACGATTGGTAAAAATGTTGATGATGCTATGGATTTACTTGAACGTGATAACGCCTCACTAAAGGGGGTTTTACCTAAAAATTATGCGAGGGAAGGCTTGGATAAACAACGGCTTGGTGAGTTGGTGGATTTAATTGGCACTATTGGTTTGGGTGATCATGAAAGTCGTAGTAAAGACATTTTGGGTAGAGTATATGAGTACTTTTTGGGTCAGTTTGCTGATGCTGAAGGGAAAAAGGGCGGACAATTCTACACTCCGCAAAGCATTGTAAAGTTGCTTGTGGCTATGATTGAGCCTTTTCGGGGCAGAGTATATGATCCCTGCTGTGGTAGCGGGGGCATGTTTATTCAGAGTGAAAAATTCATACAAGCCCACCAAGACATAAAACCGCCCACCAACAACAGCGACCGCCTACAACGTGAAGATTTGAGTGTTTATGGGCAGGAGTCTAATCAGACTACTTGGCGTTTATGTAAAATGAACCTTGCTATCCGACATATAGACGCTAAATTTGTGGCTTGGAATAATGGAGGGAGTTTTCTAAATGATGCTCATAAAGACTTAAAATCTGATTATTTGTTGGCTAATCCGCCGTTTAATGATTCTGACTGGAAAGGAGAAATGTTACGCGAAGACATACGCTGGAAATACGGTGTACCCCCAACAGGAAACGCTAATTTTGCCTGGGTACAACATTTTATTTATCATTTAGCTCCGCATGGCATTGCAGGCTTTGTTTTAGCTAACGGTTCTATGAGCAGCAACACCTCAAACGAGGGAGAGATTCGTAAAAACATAATTGAAGCCGACCTTGTAGACTGCATGGTAGCCTTACCCTCACAACTATTTTACAACACAATGATCCCTGCCTGTTTATGGTTTATAGCTAGAGATAAACAAAGTAACAAATTTAGAGATAGACGAGGCGAAACCCTCTTCATAGATGCACGTAACCTTGGCGCAATGGTGAGTCGAAGAAACCGTGAACTCACCTCTGAGGATATTAAAAAAGTAGCTGATACCTATCATGCATGGCGAGATGAACCCATAGAGGGACAAAAAGTGGAGTATCAGGATGTTGTTGGTTTCTGTAAGGCAGTAAAGCTTGAGGAGATACAAAAACAAGGACATATACTAACGCCTGGTCGTTATGTTGGTATTGCGGAACAGGCGGGTGATGGTGAACCGTTTGAGGAGAAAATGGCGCGTTTGACGGGGGAGCTTTCAGAGATGTTTAAACGGTCTCATGAATTAGAAGATGAAATACGCAAACGATTAGGAGCAATTGGATATGACATCTAACAAGTCGGAAATTGTCATCTATCAAACTGAAGATGGCCAGACAAAAATTGATGTGTATATCGAAAATGAAACTGTTTGGTTAACACAAGCTCAGATGACGGAACTTTTCCAAACAACTAAACAAAATATCAGTCTTCATATAAATAACGCCTTCAAAGAGGGCGAAATAGACCCTGCTTCAGTTGTCAAGGAATACTTGACAACTGCCCCCGATGGAAAAAGCTACAGTACAAAACATTACAATTTGGATGTTATTATTTCGGTTGGTTATCGTGTAAAGTCTCTTCGTGGTACGCAGTTTAGGCGGTGGGCTTTGGGGGTTTTGCGTGAGTATCTTGTTAAGGGTTTTTCGATGAATGATGATTTGCTCAAAAAAGCTGGTGGGGGTAATTATTGGTTGGAGCTTTTGGAGCGTATTCGGGATATTCGTTCTAGTGAGAAGGTTTTCTATCGGCAAGTGCTTGATCTTTATGCTACAAGTGTGGACTATGATCCACGAACGTCTGTGTCTTTAGAGTTTTTTAAGATGGTGCAAAATAAGATTCATTTTGCAGCACATGGTCATACTGCTGCGGAAGTCATAGCTAAACGTGCTAATGCGGAATTGCCTTTTATGGGGTTAACGGTTTTTTCTGGTGTGCAGCCCACAAGAAGTGAGGTGGGTATTGCTAAGAATTATTTAACTGAAAATGAACTTGCTGTGTTGAATCGTATGGTTTCTGCGTTTTTTGATCTTGCTGAATTGCGTGCAATGCAGCATAAGCCGATGTATATGCAGGACTGGGTGGCTGAGTTGGATGATTTTGCTAAACGTTATGGTAAAGGCGTTTTATCTAATGCAGGAGTGATTAGTCATAAGGAGGCGGTTGAAAAGGCAAATGTTGAATACGAGAAATATCGTCAGCGAACTATAGATGAGCTTTCTTTAGTTGAACGTGATTTTCTGGTGGGTCTAAAGGGTGCTCAGAAGAAAATAGAAGATAAAAACAAACACAGTAAAAAAGTGGCAAAAATGGGGATCAGTTGAATATCGCAAAAGATGGTGGGGCTTGAGCATGAAATATAGACTGAGAGATGTGTGTACAAAAATAACGTCTGGTGGTACTCCAAAAAGTACCAATTCAACCTACTACGGCGGGCATATCCCTTGGCTACGTACTCAAGAAATTAACTTTGCTGATATTGTGCAGACGGAACTACACATTACCGAAAAAGGACTGAATAATTCGTCTGCAAAATGGATACCTGCTAACTCTGTAATAGTTGCAATGTACGGAGTAACTGCTGGTAAATCAGCGATAAACAAAATTCCGCTTACTACAAATCAAGCATGTTGTAATCTAATTGTTGACGATAGTAAAGCCGATTTTCAATATGTGTATTATCAGTTAAAGTTGGATTACGAAAAAATAGCAGGTTTAGCAAATGGAGGCGCACAACAAAATCTAAACGTCCGAATTATTTCTGATTACGAAATTGACCTTCCAGACCTCCCAGCCCAACGAGCCATAGCTAAAACCCTCTCCATAATAGATGACAAAATCGTTAACAACTCAAAGATAAATCATAATTTAGAGCAGATAGCACAAACAATTTTTAAGTCGTGGTTTGTTGATTTCGATTTTCCTGACCAAGAAGGAATACCGTACAAGACAACAGGCGGGAAAATGCAATATAATAACGAATTAGGTATAGACGTACCATTAGGTTGGAAATCTGGCACTATTAATGATTTATGCAAGTCAATTGCAAGTGGTGGCACACCAAAAAGAATGGAGCACATGTATTGGGACGGAGCGATAGCTTGGTTTAAGACTGGTGAACTAACTGATGGTCCCTTGATTAACTCAGAAGAACACATTACACAGGAAGGACTGGAAAAATCAGCATGTAAATTATGGGGTGAAAATACAATTTAATAGCTCTTTATGCATCACCAACAGTTGGACGATTGGGCATTCTTAAAACTAACGCAACATCGAACCAAGCATGTAGTGGTTTGGTAGCTAAAGAAGAAATAGGGTATTCTTTTCTTTTTTACAGTTTGTTCTTCAAGCGAGATGAATTCAACAATGTAGCTGTTGGTGCAGCGCAACAAAATATTAATCAGCAGATTGTTAAAGAAACAAAAATAATAATCCCTCCCAAGCAATTGTTAAGTAAATTCAATAATTTGATAAATCTGTTTTTTGATAAACAAACCTTTCTCACCAAACAAAATGCGCTGCTTGTTCAACTTCGAGATTCACTTCTACCTAAACTTATGTCAGGTGAGTTATCAGTTGCAGACTTGAGCTGTTAACTTATGTATAGCTCTTTTAACTGATTTTGTATACTTGCAATCAAAGCTTTTTCAAAGTTTTCTTGGGCAGCTATGAATTTACTATGGTGGTTTGGATCACAACATCCCTTTGACGGAATTGATTTTTGGGCGACATCTCGTAATTTGTCCAGTTCACAACAATAGTTATCGTTAATAAGGGGTTTCGCTAGATCATATTGTGTATCGCAAAGAACAAAGCGATTTATACAATACTCGAGATCGCTCATAACTGTTTCTTGCTCATTTTGCACATTATATAGCTTTATTTTTTTTTAACAGAGAATTCAACAGAGTACGCCTATCTTTTTTCAAAGTTGCATTATACTTGAATTTTGTTACAGCAAAAGCTACAACACCAGTTATAGAAACTGATAGCACAGAGGCACATACTGTTATTAGCCAACTCATTTCGTTTTCTTAATAATCTATATTGCACTACCATAAATGCGTTTGTTTAAACCCCATTTTTGGTGTTGTATAGAATTAACCAAAATTGTGGTTGTTTGTTAAATTATGATTTATACGACTCGTTGTCTTTAGTTATGTTTTTGAAGTAGGTAATACTTATTAAAGCTGTAATGATGTAGAATGCTTATTGTATTGGCTATAATAAAGGCGGTTATCAGTTACAAGGGGGATCTGGTAAATGGTTAAGGGTATGTTGGAAGCTGAAGTTGAAGAAATGTGTCTTGACATGTTAGGTGAACTTGGTTACACCAAGGTTTTTGGTCCTGATATTTCTGAGGGCGGTACTAATCCTGAACGTAATTATAATGAGACCATACTTGTTAACCGACTACGCAAGGCTCTTAGACGGATTAACAAGTCTATTCCTGACGAGGCTATTGATGAGGCAGTAAAGAAAATTTTAAGATCAGAGAGCCAAAATTTGGTGGAAAATAACCAAAGCTTTCACCGCTTAGTAACAAATGGTGTTAGTATCCAGTATAAACGTGCAGACGGCAACATTAAAGATGATATAGTTTGGCTGTTTGATTACCAAAACGTGAACAATAACGAGTTTTTAGCCGTCAACCAATTCACTATCGAAGAAGAAAAGTACAATCGGCGTCCAGACATAATTCTATTTGTCAACGGACTCCCCCTAGTTATTATCGAATTAAAAAATCCCTCAGACGAAAAAGCAGATCTCGCAGCAGCCTATAAACAACTTGAAACATACAAACAAGAAATCCCCTCCATATTTCACTACAACGAAATTTTAATTATAAGCGATGGCACATATGCTGAAGCGGGAACTTTAACGGCAAAAGAGGAACGATTCAGCCCATGGAAAACTATTGACGGCAAAAAACAGCTAACCACTATGCCTCAAATTGAAATGCTCCTAAAAGGCATGCTAAACCCCGTGGTACTTTTGGATTTGATTAGGCATTTTATAGTTTATGAGGCAGAGAAAGACAAAAAAGAAGGCAACATAAAAATCAGCAAAAAAATTGCTGCGTATCATCAATATGATGCAGTGCAAAAGGCTATAGTTTCAACTGTTGTGGCAACTAAAAAAGACCATAAAGCAGGCATAGTTTGGCATACCCAAGGTAGCGGAAAAAGCTTAACCATGGTCTTCTATACGGGCAAAATGGTTCTTGAGCCACAATTAGAGAATCCAACGGTGATTGTTCTTACTGATCGCAACGATTTAGACGATCAACTCTTAGGCACCTTTAGCCGATGTTATGAACTGCTACGGCAAAAACCACGGCAAGCAACAGACCGTGAACAACTCAAAGAGTTACTTAAGGCTGGTTCAGGGGGCATTATATTTACTACTATTCAAAAGTTTTTCCCAGACGACAAAAGCAGACAATACCCTATGCTCTCAGATCGCAAAAATATTATCATTATTGCTGATGAAGCGCATAGAAGTCAATATGGGTTTGGGCTTAAAACAAACAAGGTTGATCTTACATATGGTTACGCCAAGTATCTACGAGATGCCTTACCGAATGCTAGTTTTATAGCTTTTACAGGCACACCCATAGAGAGAGCTGATCGCAGCACACCGGCAGTTTTTGGCTCAATTATAGATACTTACGATGTGAATCAAGCGATAGAAGATGGAGCTACAGTTAAAATTTACTATGAAAACCGTCTAGTTCAACTAGACATCAAACCCGAAGAACGCCCACACTTAGATGAAACCTTTGAGGAAATCACTGAAAACGAAGAAATGGACAGCAAAGAGTACCTTAAAAGTAAGTGGAGTCGCATAGAAAAAGTTGTAGGCAGCCCCGATCGTATTAAACGAATCGCCAAAGATATAGTGGAACACTGGGAAAATCGCTTATCGGTTTTGGAGGGCAAAGCTATGATTGTATGCATGAGCCGCCGCATCTGCATAGACCTCCACAACGAAATAATCCAACTAAGACCAGAATGGTATAGTAAAGAGGACACTAAAGGTGTTATAAAAGTAGTCATGACAGGCTCAGCAACTGACGGGCCTGCCTGGCAGGAACATATTCGAAACAAACAACGCCGACACGACATAGGCGAACGATACAAAGACCCCTCAGACCCCTTAAACGTTATAGTGGTGCGGGATATGTTTTTAACGGGTTTTGATGCCCCAAGCATGCACACAATGTATCTTGACAAACCCATGAAAGGACACACACTCATGCAAGCCATCGCCCGCGTCAACCGTGTCTTTAAAGAAAAACAAGGCGGTCTTATTGTAGACTATATTGGTGTTGCAACAGAGCTAAAGCAGGCTTTAGCAGACTATACAGATAGTGATAAGAAACAAACAGGCATCCCACAAGAACAAGCCGTAGCTTTAATGTTAGAACGCTACGAAACAACCAAAGCCTTCTTCAATGGATATGACTACACGCAGTTCTTTACTGCCCAAACTAAGAAACGTTTTTCTATAATTCTTGAGTCTATGGAGCAAGTTTTAAAGCAGGAAAATGGAAAAGACCGCTACTTAAAAGAAGTAACGGCTCTTCTTTACGCATTTGCCTTATCAATACCTCATGTGCAAGCGCTAAAGATTAGAGATGATGTTGGTTTTTTCCAAGCCGTTAAAGCTGCCATTGTCAAAAATACTGAAACAATACAGGATAAGCCTCAAGATTATGACTCCAGTATAAAGCAAATTCTCGATAAAGCTATTGTGTCTGATAGAGTTATTGATGTCTTTGCAGCAGCAGGCTTTAAAAAACCCAACATTAACATTTTAGACGAAAAATTTCTAGCGGAACTCCAAGGTATGCCACAAAAAAACCTTGCCTTTGAAGTGCTAAAAAGACTACTGTCTGATAAAATCCGTTTCATACATAAAAAAATCTCATACAAGCTAGAAGTTTTGAAGCTTTGCTTGATAAAGCCATTAAAGCCTACACTAACAAGAGTATAGACACAGCTCAAGTTATTCAGGCGCTTATCGAGTTAGCAATAACAATTAACAAAGGGAATACAAGAGGAGTGCAATGGAATTTAAATGAAGATGAGACAGCGTTTTATGATGCATTAGTTGTCCATCCAGGTGTTAAAGAAGTTATGGCAGATGAACAGTTAAAAATTATTGCCAGAGAGATTTTTCAGACTATAAAAAATAATGTACGTATTGATTGGACACTACGGGAAAGCGTACAGGCGCAGCTACGTATATCAGTTAAACGTGTTCTACGAAAATATGGTTACCCACCAGATAAACAACAAAAAGCAACCGAAGCAGTACTAGACCAAGCTAAACTAACCGCCGAAAACTGGGCAGAAACAACCACCTAACTCTAAAAGGCAGATCGAAAAAACCAATTCTGCCAGTTTTATAAAAAAATAGGGCTCCTCGGAATTTATAAATATTTAGTTTGTGTTTATTTTGATCAAAGAGAGTTTAATCAATGCTGGAAAGTTTGGAACGGTACAAGAAACACGAAACACACCATACATATTCAACTAGCAACCTCCATCACAGGTACATTAGACCTTAGTCCTTATTGTTTTTGGCGTTTTTAATGGAATTTATGAGCACCTAGTCAGGTTTTTAAACTGTTAGAGTACCAGATA
>WRGM01000106.1 GCA_009787175.1 Candidatus Bathycorpusculum fermentans
TCTATTGTTCCGTGCGAAGTTACCAAACAACAAAGACTATTGTTTGAAAACCTAAATGTTGTAGTACCTAAAACCAGCGGAGTTTAGGAAAGTGTTAACAAAAAAGTGAAGAAGGTGTTTGTGACTTATTTTTTTAGGATGCGTTTCAGTTCCTGTTCTGTTTCAAGATAAGTTGTTTCTATTTCGTGTTCTTCTAAGTCAATGATGTTTATGTCGGTTTCATAGTGGACGCATGTTCCGCAGGATGAGCTTATTTTTCGTGGTGTAGGCATTAATTTGGCTTTTATGCCTTTTTCTTTTAGCATTTTGTAGTATGTTAGTGCTCCATAGTGGCTGTAAAATGTTGATATATACTTGTTCATTTTGTTACCGTGATGTGTATTTTGTATTTGTCTTTATCATTGTCGTCTGTTGTTATTTTGACTGTGTAGCCTTTTTTTCTGGCGTAGGCTGTGCAGTTTTCGATGGCGCATTTGCTGTCTAATAGTAGTAGTATTTCTTTTTCGTGTGTTAGCGCGTTTTTGAGCATAATTAGGGGTTCTGGGCAAGAAATGCCGTAGGCATCTATTGTTTTCATGGTGTGCCACCTGTTGTTTTCTTTTTCCCAAATGTATTGAATATGGCAATAAGGATTACGATGGCGAATGCTATTGTTAAGCCTATTTGGCCATGTCCTGTAACGCCTGCAGCTGATGAGGCCATTTGGAAGTTGTGCGCAAACGCTGCTCCTGTTATCATGCCAAAGACGGCAATTATAGAGTCAGAGTTTCCTCCTCCTGCAAGTACCAGTTGTCTGAATGGACAGCCGCCTAGTAACGTGGAGCCCAGTCCAACTAGTGCCATGCCTAAGAAGTTCCAAAGTCCGTCTGTGTGTGCAATAGGTTGACCTTCAAAGCCAAGTGCGAACTTGCCAAGTGCTACGTTTAAGATTATGCCTACTATGATGATGGCTATGAATGCGCCTAGCATTGAAAAGTTTTTAAACAGTATTGAGTCTCTGATTCCTGCAACGAAGCATAATCTTGAAGCAAATCCGATGATGCCTATTATTAGTCCTGCAACGAGTGCTATTATGATGGGGGCGTGCATGCTACCTGGACCTGTTGTGGAAAGGAATAGTATAGAGGGAGCGATAAGTAGTACTGCGAGTAAACTTATGGCTGCTATTGGTAGTATGAAGCCGTCGGTTTTTGAGATGTTGTATGTGCGTTTTAGTGTGTAGCCTTTTTTGAGGAAGAAGCATCCGCCGATGATGCCTGCTATGAATCCGAATAGTCCAACGATTGCGTTTAGGTCTCCTCCGGCGATTCTAAGTACCATTCTAAGGGGGCAGCCTAGAAATATTAGTGCTCCTATCATTACGGCAAAGCCTAGTATGAATCGTGTTATGGGGGCTGAGCCGCCTTTTGGGGCGAATTCTTTTTTTGCTAGGGATATGATAAATGCGCCTAGTATGATGCCTATTATTTCTGGGCGTGCGTATTGTACTTGGGCGGCGTTGTGTAGTCCTAGGGCTCCTGTGGTGTCTCGTAGAAAGCATGCTGTGCAAAAGCCCATGTTTGCTGGGTTGCCTAGTAAAACTAGGATTGCGGATATTGTTGCTATTATTCCGCCGATAAGTGGCCATTTAATTTTTTCAAATATGTTGTTAGTTTTGGTTTGCATGTGTGTGATAACCAAAGTTTATCATTACAGTACCACTATATTAATATTTGTAATTGTACTTATTAGAATTTTTGATAAGTGGTTAATGTGAGAAAGGTATACACTGATAACGGCTCCACCTCCTTTCCAAAGGCTCCAGGTGTTTCCGATGTGATTAAAACTTTTTTAGATAACACAGCATATAATATTAACCGTGGAAGCTATGCCGGCTCATATGATGTAGCACTGGAAGTATTAAAAACCCGACAGTTACTTGCCGAAATGTTCCATGCGCAAACTCCTCAAGAAATAATCTTTACCCCAAATGCTACCTATTCACTAAACATGCTACTACACGGATTTTTAAAAAAAGGCGATCACGTAATTACAACCTCTATGGAACACAATGCCGTCATGCGACCCCTACAGGCTCTCTCAAAAACAGGTGTTACATACAGCATTGTGCCCTGCAGCAAAACAGGCATATTAAATGTAGACGACATTTTGCCCTTTATAAAAAAAGAAACAAAAGCATTAGTCATGCTACACGCCTCTAATGTATGCGGTACAATTATGCCTATAGAGAAAGTATACAAAATTTGTAAAGAACACAATATACGCTTAATCATAGACGCCGTTCAAACAGCAGGAATATTAGACATAGACTCACGTAGAATGGATGCTTTAGTATTTACTGGACATAAAAGCCTTTTAGGCCCTCAAGGAATCGGCGGGTTTGTTATAAAAAAAGAATTTGCTGACGAAATCACGCCACTAATAACTGGTGGAACAGGCAGCTTATCCCATGAATTTGAACAGCCAAGTTTTCTGCCTGATAAATTTGAATCTGGCACTTTAAATCTTCCCGCGATAATTGGTCTAAAAAAAGCCCTTGAATATGTAACTCTAACGGGAATAAAAACAATATTTGACCACGAAATACAATTAACTACAGCATTTATTTCAAAAACCAGCAACATAACTGGAGTTAACCTAATCGGTAAACAAGATAGCTCTGACAGAGTTGCCATAGTATCATTAGATTTTATAAACAAAGATAACGCCTCAATTACCGCTGCACTTGACGAGCAATATGGCATTATGACAAGATGCGGACTACACTGCGCTCCTATTGCACATAAAACATTAGGTACTTACCCCCATGGAACAGTAAGATTCTCTTTTGGACACTTTAATACCCTGGATGACATAGAATACATTGTGCAATCCCTTAAAAAAATACTAAAAAACAGCGGTGCAACCTGTGGACTTTAAACAAATTGAAGCATTTATAAAAGTCATAGAATTAGCAAGCTTTTCAAAAGCAGCAGACACCCTAAATGTCTCTCAACCATCCATTAGCACATATATAACATCCCTTGAAAAAGAACTAAACACCACGCTAATAAACCGCTCAACAAAAGTACTATCAACAACTCTAGCTGGCGAACGCTTCTACGAAAAAGCCAATGAATTATTGAACTTAAAACGTGAAACAATTGAAATGCTCCAAAACCTATCAGAAGACATAAGCGGCAACATTAACATATTAGCCTCCTCCGTTCCCGCACTATACATATTGCCACAAATACTCGCAGACTTTCACAAACTATACCCTAGAATCTCTTTTACAATGAACCAAGCCGACACTTCAAAAGTTATACAGGGAATCGCTATAAACAAAGCAGACATAGGCTTTGCAGGAGACATTATAGAAGACAAAAAATGCGACTTTCACGAGTTCATAAATGAAAAACTAGTATTCATAGCTCCCAACAACAACACATACTTGCAAAACAAAAAATACACAATAGCCGAACTCCTATACTCAAATAAGTTTATATCAAGAGAAATAGGCTCTGGTACACGCATGCAATATGAAAAATACTTTATAGAAAACGGAATACAACTCGACAAAATAAAAACCTGCGCAAACCTAGACAGTACACACAGCATCATAAATGCGGTAATAAACGAACTTGGAATCTCTATAATATCCGAACTAGCAGCCCATGATGCATTCAAACAAAAATTATTAATACCTATCAGACTAAAAAATGAGCCACCACAAAGAAAAATCTACACAGTACTAAACAAAAATATCAATCATTCTCACATAATTAAACTATTCATGGAATACATAACAAACATAAAATCACAAATAACACACAACTAACCCTCTACAGGTAAACAACACCTACCTGCAACGTTATTACCCGCCGTGATAAATCTTTTGATTACACAGGAGAAATAATAGCGCAGTTAAACACCCCACGCATAACAACAAAAAAAGAAATACACAAAAATTAGGAATACCCCATTATAACTTCCACGCAATAAACCACAAGTTGGGCTGTATGATTTTTACCGCCAGGCTTGATGTTGGCATCGGGTTTTTCCCACGCGCCCCAACAACCTCCATAGAACATACCACAAAAAACTTGGACAACATTAACGCTTAGAACATCTATACGCAAGACAAATATACGCTGCTCTGAACTTTATTTGTGTTCTTTTTTTAGTAGTTCTTTTGCTTTTTCTGTATATGGATTTGGAAATACTTCATTTGTTATTTTGTTTCCTTCGTTAAAAAAGTCGTCTATTCCTTTGCCCATAGCTTTGCCTCGTGCGGTGTGTTTGTCAAGTGCAAAATCGGGAATTGGTAAAAGCTTATTGTTTTCTCTTTCCATGTAGACTACTGTCTGTAGATCATCTGTTATTCTGCTTTTTTGACTGCGACATAGGCATACAATAGCATTTGTCAAATAGAGTCTATGCATGGACTCAGCAAGTTTAACTTTTTCTATTTGATACTGTTTTTGCATATTTTCTATAAGTAATGACATTGTCGGATTTGCTGGACCTATGTCTTCAGATGCAACTATCTTTAGCCGGTTCCATAGCATTGTGGGATTAAATTCTTCTAGCTCTGCCGCAAAATGCGTTGCCTCATACTCCATACCTCTACGTATGCATTTCTGTAACGCACTAAGTAACTCGTAATGATCATAACCACGCTTAGTAATTGCCACAACACACTACTCCTATTCATATGTTGATATTTGAAGATTAGATAAACTTTTGCTACATTACCCAATTTACCTTAAAACAAAGTCATACAGTTTAGCACTTTTTAAACTTGCAACAATACAGTCCGGCTTTTCCTGTTCTAACTCTTTTTCACTATAAACACCTGTAGCAACTGCTATACAGCGCATACCCGCCTTTTTAGCTGCTTTTACACCGAAAACGGAGTCTTCTATTACTACACAATTTGCCAGCAAACTATCTAAATTATATGCACATTTTAAAAAAATTTCCGGATGGGGCTTAACATATTCAACTTCATCAGCCGTAACAACAGCTTTAAAATATTTTCCTAACCCCTTAGTGTCAATTAAGGCGTCAATCACTACCCGACTATTCATGGACGCTAACCCCACTTTAATTTCACGCTGTCTTAAAATCTCTAAAAGCTCAAATGCGCCTGCCAATAGCTGTACACTGTTTCTCTGTATGATCTGTTTTCTGCTTTTAATTTCTACTAACTGTAGAATTAACTCTTCATTAAACAACATTTTTCTTTGACGAAAAATTTCCCGAAAAGTCTCTGCGGCACCTATACCTATACAGCGTTCAATACTTCCGCGTGTAACGTTTAGACCACAAACTTCTTGTAATGTTTCTTGAAAACAGGAAACTATGACGGAATGTGTATTTGCTAGTGTTCCATCCCAATCAAAAATTACGGTGTCAAACATGTCTTTTTCTCAGGTAAGATCAAGTTTTTCCCGAATTTGACTACTCTTCTTAGTAGCTTCCTCTATGGCACGAATTAATGCGGGTCTTATTTGGCTCTGCTCCACCTGATAAATAGCCTCAATAGTAGTTCCCCCAGGCGTAGTTGTCATATCTCTAATTCTTGAGGGTTCCTCATTTAAATCCAAAACCAGCTTGGCAGTTCCAAGAACAGTTTGCGCCGCGCTTTTTAGAGCAACATTTCTAGGCAACCCAACTTTTAAGCCTGCATACGTTAACGCTTCAATAATTATAGACATATATCCTGGTCCGCTTCCACTAACCGCTGTAAGGGCATCCATGTATTTCTCGTCAACTTCATCATAGGTGCCCATCATATTTAGTAATGTCTGAATTTTCTGCTTCTCCTCTAAGGTAACTTTGGCATCACAGCAATACGCTGTATAGGATGCCTGCACCATAACTCCCAAATTCGGCATAATCCGTACAACTTTGGCATCTGAAATATACCTACATAAATACCCCAAAGGAACCGTTGCCGCAACAGATACCACAAGCTTACCCCTAACCTCCCCGCTAATTTCGCAAAGAACCCGCCCAACATCCCCTGGTTTTACAATAACAAAAATAATATCCGCACACTTGACAGCTTTTAAAACATCCGACCCCGTCTTAACACCCAACTTTTCTAGCTCTAACAACTTTTCAACCTGAATATCAACAGCAAAAATCTGACCCTTATAACCACCCTTAAGAAGACTTTTAATTATGGCACTCCCCATCATACCCGCACCTATAACCGCAACATTATCATCCAACAACATTCATTACTCCAAACTAACTAACTTTTCAAAATAAAGAAAGACTATTGCATGTTTTAAACTTTTTTTTTATACAACCATAAAAATTAGGCTCTATTTGTTACTAACCGACTGAGAATCTTTTGCATAATAGCCGCTGACGCATCCGTCTTTATACCCCGCGTATTAAAATGCGTCTGCACCGCCATAAACCCCTCATAATGTAACGCGTCTAGAAAAGACTGCACAGATACCGCAGGCAAACCAAGCTTTTTACATATCTGATCTATAACAAAATAAGTAATAGGCGCATCCGCCTCAGACTTTACCAAAGACAAAAGCTTCTCAAGCCTAACCTTACCCCTAAAAACCGCCGCGACATTTTCAACAAAAACACTCTCAACAAACACGGCATCATTAATACCCCCCAACCACAAAGGCCCAGCATAATCCATTCTACCTCCACACTCAGGACAAACTAACCCACCCGAAAGCTGAGACACAGTTTCCCTATGCAGACAATTAAAACAATGCAAAATATAACCCACACTCTTAAGACAATCATCCGCCATCTGACAACCATAACCCACCTGAGCATAAACACGAATATAATGATCACTACTATGACTAAACAAAAACCTCACACCCATATCCTGCCTAGCCGCCACCTGCACCATACAACCCGCCAAAAGCCTAACCGCCAACTCATGACAATACTCCGTACGCATAGGCTTACCACCATACTTTCTAACACACGCCTTAGCATGAACACCACAAAGAGGAGCCAAATCCGTAGCTGTAACAGCAAGCAAACCCCTATTCCTAAGCGCCCTAAAAGCCGAATCCAAAAAAGGAACAGGAGACCCAAACGGATCAATATCAACAACATCAAAACGCTTCTTAGGAGAAGCATTACAATTCAACACACAATTAGCATCCCTATACTCAACAACAACCCTATCATGCAAACCATTACACCTAACATTATACTGCGCAAGACCAAATGCGTGATGATTAATATCACTAAGCAAAACACGACTAACCCCATCAACCTCAACAGCATAACGAATACCCCTAACACCCTGACTAGCCAAAGGTTCACAAATACCAATCTCACGCCTAACCAAACGCTGATAAACCCTAACAGCTAAAACAGACAAATCCCTATTAAACTCCATAACAGGATTATAAAAAACAGGAGCCCTAGACGGCGCATAATCAGACGGCACAACACCAAAAGCCGACAACTTTGGCACCAAAACCTCCACCCCCCCCTCCTTAACAACTTCACTTGGAAAGCCAACAACATACTCTTCAACCATCGAATAACCATCCAAAAACAACCCAGTAAACTTGTACTTACAATATTAGATTATTGGTCTACTAAAAGGAAATATTGGCATATTTTTCGTGACTAAAATTACTAAGCGTCATTTACATTCTCTAAAACTCTTCAATTGTGTACTCTCCTGTAACATACTCAAAAACATTCAATTACTTGACAAGCTCTCACAAATTATTTCTAATAGATAAGTCATGCATTCACCTCTATGAATAGCTCAAAACATTTTTCGCCCGAAAACCTCCTCGATAAAAAACTTTATACAGGCATAAACACAATATAAATATGTAGTAAGCATGAATAAAATTGTGCCCTTTATGTTGCTTTTTCTTATATGTACACCACTTGTAACAGTGTTTACTTCTGTTTTAGCATCAGAGTTACTTGAGGATTCTTGGAGTACAAAAGCATCTATAAATCATGAACGAAGATGGTTTAGTATTACTGTTTTAGATGACCAGATTTACGCTATTGGAGGGTACCTAAATGGGCTGTCTGTAGCTTTTAATGAGCGGTATGATCCTGTAACTGACAACTGGGTTACTTTGGCATCTATGCCTACATCAAGATTGAATTTTGGCGTTGTTACTTATCAGGGCAAGATTTATTGTATAGGTGGGGAAGTTCCTTATTTTGGTTCAGTTGTCTTATCTCAAAGCATAGATGTAGTTGAGGTTTATGACCCTATTTCGGATACATGGATTAAAAAAGCCTCTTTCCCAATTAATCCGTAACTCCCGCTATTTTACGTAATCGATATTTTTATTTTTAGTTTTTCTGCAAGTACCCTTGATGATTTAGGAATTTCGG
>WRGM01000107.1 GCA_009787175.1 Candidatus Bathycorpusculum fermentans
CAAGTCACCAACATTAAAAAACGTATCTACAGTCATTAATTGGAAAATAACCCCCAAACAAAGCCGTAATTATATTCCATAAAGATTAAACCACGACATAGATATAATTCTTCGGGATTTCAGGTTGTAGGTTATGTAACGCTATCTAATCGTCTTGTAATTACCAGATAGACTGAGTGCTGTTTTTGACTGTTTTTTCTTTGGTCAAACTGTTTTATGCACAAAAAAAGCTTGATTATCATTTAATTTAGACATACAATTATATCGTTAAAAGAGTAGAAATAATTCTGGGAAAATACTTTTTGCTCGTTTTCATGTCAACGGTTCACGGGAAGAGCTTTGTAACCTTGTTCCCAATCTTTTTTGAAGCACTCTCCTTCTCTAACATTTACTCCTCTACATTAATCGCGATGTGCCAATTTGATCTTTGTTCGACTTATAAAATTATAAAACGAAATAACTCTAGGTTTTAACGATTCAGGTATCCTATCTCTAAATTGCCGGTGAAAACCCAATTTTACCGCTAACCCACCCTTCCCCGAGAGCACCACATAATAACGATTTAACGGATACCTAACAAAACCGTTATTTTCCTTAAACTTATCTAACGAAGGATGATTACTCCCCTTCCCCATCCTCCCATACATCAACCATTTATGATTCCCACTAGTACAAACCTCAACAGCCTTAGATAATAAAACATTATTTACAGCTTTATCCCAATACTTCTGAAGCGAAAGTATCTGAGTCATAACCACTAAATTATCTCCATAAACCAGCTGAATAAAACCTACTAATTCCTCTTCTACGCATGCACCTATGAAAACACAATTTTTTGTATTAAAAACAATATCTTTAACACTTTCAAGAGACTGCCCATAATGAGAAAAAGCTCGCCCCTGCCTAACTGGTGTTTCATTATAAATCCGCCACACACATTCAGCTAGCTTGTCTGATGGTTCAACAATTTCTGCTCTTACCCCACTTTTTTCAGCTTTACGAACCATATTGCGAGTTTTCTTACCAATTTTCTCCCACCATCCATCAAACGTGTCTATCTGAAGTAATGCAATATTATCTTCAGTTTTTATCCACTTATCTGACGATGTGAAGGTAAGCGAGTTACACCAGCTTCTCTCAATAAACGTGAAAACATCTACATCTCTATCTTTCAATTTATTAAAAAATCTCTCAGAGAGATTCACATCTTTAATGTATTCAAACTGCTCTGAATATCTACCAATTTTTATAAACCCTTTCTTCCGTACCGCTAACTCTTCTAATTCCTCATCAACATCCAAAAGCTCTCTTAAAACCTCATAATATGGTCCCCTATGATTGAATTTACCTTTTTTAAACAACCAATCTGGATGTACATGCAAAACTTTATCCTCTGAAACGTTTTCTTGTGCCATTTTAACTGCTTCTTTTGTCGTCTTGTCATAACAGAACCTGTCAAGGCTAAGAGTGGGAAAATCCCAGAAATTCTGAAGCGGAAAATCCACAGGAATCGGTACCCTTGCCTGCCCAAGTTTTCTTCCCCAAATAATTCTACCCAAAAGGCGCTCAGTACCATGAATGGTGTAGTAGCGTAGTTTTTGATTAGTAAGTGTCTCTAAAGACTTAAGTTCCTTATACGGATCAATAGCTATGTGAAGAGCAACTTCATGCCTTTTAGAGTTCATTTTTTCCATCATATCTTGATCAGGTAACGTTAGCGGTGTAAAGAACCAGTAAGCCATTATCTCTTGTTGAGTTTCATTTACCATTTTAGCAATAATTTTGCTGTTCTTCAAATAATCTTTTTTTGGTCGTATCTTTAACGCAGTACAAATTAGGCTTTTGTTTCTCGAAGGATAAGCATAGTCAACATCTAACCGTATCTTTATCACGAAGTATCCGTATAATGAAAGAGTGGTTTCAGTTATAAATCCTATCATGTATATGTGTTTGACTCGTTGAAAGAATTTATAAATAAACCAATATTTGTGCAGTACTATTGCGATAATACCATAACTTTACATATTGCCAAGCGTATAGGATTGAGATTTAAATATATGTGGATATGTGATGGTATGTCGGCAATAGGTAAGAAAGTTCTTGTTGTGCATCCATATTTTAATGATGTTGGTGGAGCTGAATCAGTGTTATTTAAAATTCTCGAGGCACTAATCGAACGAAAACATGATTGTTCTTTACTTGGCGAATTGCCATCGAGCAACATATTTGGTAATCTTCCTGTTTCAGATGTTAAACAGATACGATATTCTAAGATAGCCTTTAAGTCTGAACGTTTTCAAACTCATAAACGCTTACTGCGGCACTTAAAATTGAAAGATAATCTGCGAAAAGGAGTAGGTGAAATGGATTTGGAAATTAGCACTCAGGATCCCATGTATTTTATTGGATCAGGTAAAAAACGTGTTGCGTACATACATTTCTCAGAAAATTTCATTCGCATGCAGAAATCTTATCATAAGTATCGTTGGTTTTGGAAATTGTATTATTGGCCATACACTTTCTTTCTTAAACATCAGATAAAAAAGGTTGATCTGCTAATATGTAATAGTCTTTATACCCAGAGAGCTATTATGAATAGTTGGGGTCGCGAAGCTGAGTTAGTTTATCCGCCTGTTGATATTGATGATTTTAAGCCAGTGAATAAAGAGCCTTTTGTTATTTCAGTAGGTCGGTTTACCCCAGCGAAGAATTATGAATTGGTCATTGAGGTTGCTAGACGACTGCCTACTGTTAGGTTTGTGATAGTTGCCCGTAAACGTTCGGGTGACCCTTATTTTGATAAGATAGTTGCACTGAAACCTGATAATGTTGATTTAATTGTTGACGCTTCCCGTGCTGATGTTTCCGCTCTGTTAGGTAAAGCCAAAATCTATTTGCATAGTATGATTGGTGAACACTTTGGTATAAGTGTGGTTGAAGCTATGGCTGCTGGTTGCATTCCCGTGGTTCATAATAGTGGTGGTCCTAAGGAGGTTATGGGGAAGGGCTATGTTTTTCTCTATAATGACCTTGAGGAATGTGTAAAAGCTATAGAGGCTGCATTACAGAGTGATGATGTAACGTTAAGTGATTATGTTGAGCGTGCGAAAATGTTTAGTGCTGATAATTTTAAGAGAAATTTTGTTGAGACTCTGAAGAGAGCTGGTTTTCTTTAATTTTCTTTTATCTTTTGCTTTAACAGTTCAAGGCTTTGTATGGTTTTCTGTTTAAGTTCTTCTCTGCTTTTTGGGTTTGGGTGTGTCAAGTTTATAGTTTGGAGAGCTTTGGTGATGTTTTGTTTGTTTTTCCAGTTATAGAAAATTGCATAATGTGCATACATATTTTTTAGTGTTTTAGTTGTAGTTACTGCTAATGGTTTATTGTAGGCGATTGCTTCCCAGGCTGACATCATAGTGGTGTATTCACGTGTTGTGCCTGTAATTACAGCTGAGGCACCTGCTAATATTTCTTTAAATTTTTGGTTAGGCAGAAAACCTGTGAACTGTATTTTTTCTGATGTATATTTCTTGACTTCTGGTGAACGTCTCCAGTTGCCTGTAATGTAAAGCTTTAATGGCTGTTTAGATGTGTTTACCGCTTCTATTATCTCTATCAGTGGTTCATCTGAAGCAAATGATGCTGGAAAAACAATATATTTTTCCTGTTTGTTTATTATTTCTCCCTCTGTATTGATAAAATTCCACGGATCATAAACAACAATTGTCTTGTTTTTAACATTTTTTGGGATGATTTCTAATTGTGTTTCATTATGAGCTACTACAATATCAGCTAGTGATAACAATTTTACAAATGGCGCATTTAGAATCAATCCCTTCCAGTCTGTATTTAACAGAAAACCTGTATGTACATCAGCAACGATTTTACAGCCGACAAGTTTTTTGAGAAAATATGCCTCTAGCAGTAGGGGACCTTGTGGAAGTTGAAGCACTAAAATTCGGGGTTTTTGCTGTATGACATTGATGAGTGTTTTAAACGCTGCTCGGATGTAAGGAGGTTTGTCTTTAAAAAATAGCAACTTGCCATTAAGTGCTTGTGCAAGTAGTTCTGAGCGGCGCGAGAGTTTTCTCCACGCTATAACTGTGATACTTGACTGCTTTCGCATTTTAACTCACATACTCTTGTTTTGAAGGCTTAACTCAATATATCTAGTCCACACAGGTATGGGTGACTCAAACTCGCTTAATGTTTTTTTCACATCAAATTTTTGTGGATTAGCCAAAATTTTCTTTGCCTCAGCAATAATATGTTTATTGCTACGACTAACTTGTATTGGAAAACCTCTCTTGTGCAAGTACTGTGCTTGTACATCCCAAAAATGAAAGTTTATTGTTGGAACTCCGCAAAGCGCTGTTTCTCTACATGCAGTTCCGCCGCTGCCAATCATTAAGTCAATATATGGTATGAGTTGTGCTGTTAGAACTGGTTCTGGCGGAATCCAAACGTTAGGTATACTTTCCAGTTTTGCTTTTTCTTCCTCATAACGCGGTAGGCAGATAACGGTGCCTAATTTGGTAAGTTCCTGTAATAGTTTCTCTGAGTTAACTTTAACATCTTTACAGTAGACCGCTTGATATTCAGCATCACGGAAAAGAATAATTGGCTTTTTTTGTTTTTCCAAAGTTTTGAGAAATTTTGGTTTTTCAAATTTCGTACCTACATACGCGACCTCTTCTAACCCATCATAATGTATAATTCGTGACTTAAAAATGCCAAATTTGCTCCATGATTTTCCAAAACACTTAGGCGTTACTAGATAATCTACTAAAGGACAGGCTAGTTTAGCGACTGCATATGCGAATACGGTGTCGTTAGCATATACAATTGGTATTTTAAGCCCAAATGCTGTTCGGATAGCTGAAACATCGCCATGTGTCCAGAGCACTTTTGGATAGCCAATTTTATCAAATAAGTCTAAAAATTCCAGGGTCCTTTTTTGTTCAACTGCCAATTTTTCTTTAAGTGTTGTACCATATTCACCTACAGTTTCATATGGCACTTTCAAAACGTCAAGCATGTCAGTAGTTTGAGTCTGTTTTTTTGCCGTGACAAGTGTAGTGTAGCCTTTTTTGTGCAAAACAGGTAGCATGCTGCTTATAGCTATGCTAATTTTAGGTGTAACGGTATCTAACCAAACATCTGGCGTGGGCATAGGTATCAAGTAGGAAGAATACACTTAAACATTAAAGTTTATCCTAACACAAAAGGGTTTAACTGAAAAAAATTAAAAAATAAAAAGGGCTGACTGGCTGCTCTTTTTATCTATACTTTCTGTTTTGTTAGCCATTCTCGATATTTTTGGTCTACTTCCATAGCACTATTAAGAAGTATGCTTGGAGCAAGCGAGGTGACGTATCGTATGTCTTTTGGCAGACAGTGCCGACCGATGCCATCTCTTGCCTCTGGTAAGTCAACATTCCATTTAGTATTCATAGCTTCCCGAAGCTCATCAAAATCCATGTTAATATGATTACACATCATTTTAAGATCTTCAGCGAATGCAATTTGTAAGTAACGGTGACTATTTTCAATAATTTTACACATCTCTGCTATTTCTACTGTAGAGACCGTATGCATAGGAATGCCAAGGCTATCTTTATAGAATTTTATACCTGCATTCAAGCTCTCTGCGTTAACGCCGCCGATAACTCGAACTTGATTTACACCATATTTATCCTCTTGATCTGCCCAATAACGATGTGGAGCATGAACAAGCAAGATGTCTTTTTTAAAAAACTCTTCAAAAATCTTTTTAGAAGTACCTGGCAAAATGGTGCTCTCAATAGAAACTAACGTATTTGCATCAGCTTTTTCAGCAATTTTTCTAACGGTCTCAAAAACCGCTGACAAATCTGCTTGATTATTAACCTGCGCTGTAGTAACACAAATTATGTAAACATCCGCTTTTGGAATTTGACCCCACTGCGTAGTAGCTTTAAATTTTCCATTTTGAATACCATATTCAACCGCGACCGGGTTAATATCAAAACCATAAACATCATAACCCTTCGCTACAATGTACTTTGCAACAGGAAACCCTATCTGTCCAAGACCAATAACGCATACAACCATTCCAAGTCATCTCTGTTAATATATACCTGCAAAATGTCAAGTTTTATTCTTAAGCCTTTCCTACAAAATAAACCTGATTGTCAAGTTGATAAAAAAAGACGATAGCCTATTGATGTTAAATTTGTCATAAGACCTGTTTTCAACGTTATTTTACTCTAAAAAATTGACAATTTACCTGCCTTGCCGCGTTCTCATCATTATCTATATTCCCTATAAATAACACATCTGACAGTACAAAGCCAAGTTTACCTGCCGCCATTTTCAATTGTTCAGCACGACTCACCGAGTCTTCGCGTGTAAAACTTGCCTCAAATTGCAGGTTAAATTTCTGGCAAATCCTATGAACAGTCTCTTTACCCTGCATTGTTACCAACGCTTTAGGCAATTTAACATGCTCACTGTAGAGTTGCATACCTTCCGTATGGACTGTAATCTTGCCAATTATATCAAGCTCAAAACCTGTCCAAGCATCAAAAACTTTTCTTAAAACCTGTTTATCTTCAATTTGTGAAACCCTATTTAATAAAGAACCAATTTCCGCTACACCTAAAATCTCGCCAACTCTCTTATACAAAGCTGCATAGTCTATTGGTAAGTCAAATAGCGTCCCGTCTAAATCAAAAATAACTGCTTTAAACATTAAACATACATTGCTCCTAACAATTTATTATCTTTAACTAAGCATCCCGGAGCATCCATATGCCGTATCCAATACACATCTGCTGGCAATGGATTATATTTTTCTAGCTCAGGCAAGTCCTCTTTGTATGCTAACTTTGTATATAAATAAGGAATATTTATACGGTAATCATTAAAGACAACTTTACTGGCATAACTAAAGAAAAACGAAGTAGTAAACATACGCCCAGGGTTAATCTCAGTAACACATGGAACCCCCTCGCAATTCTCCTTTAAATCCACACTGGCAATTCCCGTAAAATCTGAATCAATAGCTAAAACAGCCTCTGTACTAATCTTATTAACAGTATCATCATGAACCGTTCTTTGCACAGCTGGAGTACCCATAATACCTGAAGGCGCAAGATACGCATAAATGTACTCAAGACGTTCACGCGCCATAGAAGTGACAAGTTCACCATTACGCCATAAACTATGAAACGCAATATTTCTCCCAGGCAACATTTCCTGAGCAATAAATTCCCAATCAACATTACGCGCACGCCAATAATTAATCCACGAAACAGCCGTTTCACGATTACCCGCAGGAGTACTCCCCCTACCCCCCGCACCACGCGTAGCCCTTATCCATATAGGCGAACCTAACTCTGCAAACGCACGATCAACATCAGATTCCTGCCTAATCACAATAGTCCTAGCCACAGGTATACCCTTACTCTTCCACGCATTAGCCGACGCAAGCTTATCCTGACAAGCTATCACTGCCCGCTTTGAGGGCAAAAACATAGGTGCATCAATTTTCTCACGCTGCTCCGAAATAATCTCCACTTCAACATCTGGCTGAGCATGCAAAAAATCAATCTTCTCTTTACGAATTATCTCATTTAACCTATCGATATAACTTGAATCTTTAGCTTTTGGCACCAAATATTTAGCATCCGTAGACATTGTATGTAAATAATGCCCATTTGCCTCCGTTCCTACAATGTACAAATTTTCAGGAGCTACCTTTAAAGACTTTACAAAATTTATGCCCGCTGGACCACCAGCACCAGTACAGAGTATACGTTTTGTCAACTATTTTCACCATTACCGCTCAATTTATTATAAACCTGCAATATACACTTGTACATGGTGCAGATCTAATTTGACCTATACAAACACGAATTTATATCTGTATCCAAAAAATCATACAGACAACCTTAAAAACAAAAGCAGTATCTTAACCAGTAATAACCTGTAAACAGTGGGCCGGTCGTCTAGCTTGGTTAGGACGTTGGCTTTACGAGCCAAAGGTCGCCGGTTCAAGTCCGGCTCGGCCCACCAACAATTGATAAACTATGCTTGTTTTACTCTTACTAATTTTTGTAATACATTCGTTTCTGAAATTGAGTTTACCATAATCTATAAGTGCGGCAGAGGTAAATTAAACTCGCCCAGTGAGGAGCGTTTGTATAGACCATGGATAATCTAGTATTACATGGTCAACAAGGTCGAAAACCGAAAGTTTCGATTGTCATAGTTACCTACAAACGGGGTCACTTGCTAAATTATGCTTTAGATGCTCTCACTGTTCAGACTGTTGACGATTTTGAAGTACTACTGGTAGTTAAACCAAGTGGCGATGCTACAGAGCATGTAATTGCTAAATATCGTGAAAGTTTGAAAATAAAAGTTATCATACAAGAGCATGGTTATGTTACCGATGCGTTAAATCTTGGGTTAAAACATGTAACGGGTGGAATCATAATTTTACTAGGGCGTGTTCCCACTACCGAATTGCCATAAAAACTAAAGCAAATTGAATAAACCCAATATACATGGCGTCAAGCTTTTCATATCTG
>WRGM01000108.1 GCA_009787175.1 Candidatus Bathycorpusculum fermentans
ACACTAACGCCATACATACTCACTACCAACCCACCCTACACATCAACACTATATTTCAACATATCTATCAACCAATATCGAACACTACCACTCTTTGCAAACTGTTCAAGCAATCAAAAAAGCCTTGCCCGCCGCCCCCGCCAACAGACTAAAAACCTTCAAAACAACTAAAAAACCCAAACAACACCAAACAACCACTCTTAGAGCCCCCACAAGATATGGTGTACGAAATAATGTTCTCTGCCATCTTTGGTTGGCTGTACCGTTAAGTATTTTGTTGCTGACGGGGGTTTTTGGCTTATTTAATCCCTTAAACCTTTTTTCTACAGGGTTTAGTAGTGTGGATTTGGTGCCTCTTATTTTAGCAGCATTTTTTTCAGTTGGGTTATTTGTGGCATTTAGAAAACGTCAACCAATTGTACTGGACACACAAGAATTAGCCCAAATCATAGGCTTACCCACAGCAATAACAAAACTCCCCATAGCACTAGGCAAAGTACCTGTTTCAAGAACACAATTAGGCCTCGAACAAACAACCCCAAACGAAAAAGAAGCAGAACCAAAAAACGAAAAACAGCCACTTAACAAAAAAGAGAAAACAGATACGGAAAAATTATGTCAAAAGACAATCTTCCCAGTCAGCCGCCACTTTCCCTATCCTGAAGATGAACAATCCTTTACCTGACTTTTAAAAATCTCACAATTTCTTATAAAGGAATGAAAAATGCAATTACAAATGATGATGATGTGGGTACCGTTTGTTTTTACGTTAAGCGTTTTAACATATGCCTCTATTTTTGATTTAAAGAAAAGAGCTGTGTCTAATTGGGTTTGGCTCTTTGCATACCCCACAGGATGCATAATGACCCTTGCAGGATTAGCAGTTAGCTTGTTAGATGTATCGACGATTGTTGTTTCTTTGGGGGTTTCAGTGTTTTTGGGGTTTATTTTGTTTTGTTCCAACTTTTATGGTTGTTCAGATGTGAAAGCGTTAGTTTTTATTGGTTTAACCGTTCCAACAATCCCCATCACACTTAACTCCCCATTAAGAATTTCTGCACTACCAATAGTTTTGGTAATATTTTGTATTTCAGCCATTTTAATCCTGATATGGCCCCTATCCATTTTCATCCTAAACCTAAAAGACCGTCTCCTCAAGAGACAAATTATGTTTGAAGGAATCCAACTAACCCTACGCCAAAAAATCTGGTTGCTCTTCACATCAAGACGCATACCACTAAATAAACTGGGTACGCTGAAATATTTTCCATCCGAAACAGTGGTAACTCCCAAAGAAACAGACGACAAACCTACTAGAAAGATGCTACGGTTTGTAAAAGCTGAGGTAAACCTACAAAAATACATAGATAACCTACAGGAACACAGCGAACTATACCAAAACGGTGTACTTGCCTCTCCAACAATCCCCACAACCTGTTTTCTTACGGTGGCTCTGACAATTTTACCGCTTTGGAATTTGTTTTTCTGAGACCAATTATCGGTTAACTTTGCATTTTATTGTAAGGACTAATTAAGCTTATAATCTAAAACATAACCCCGAACTGTGAGTGGGATAAGTTTGATAACCTTTAGGACTTTTTCCTGATAATCCATCTCCATTCTGGTGTTCCCTCACCTTTCAGGGAGTCAAATTTATGGCGCAAAAAAAATTGCTGTAGACCCTAATCCTGTAGTTCACAATCATGTTGGATCGATAAGCTGACCATATAACCGTCAGTATTCATATTTTTCTGATCTTTGGATTTAGTATTCACAGTTGTGAGTTTGATTTGTGTCATGAGGTAACGATAGCACAGACTCTTGCTAGGGAGATAGCGGTGGTGAGACAAAAGTTCTCTGCAGTTATACGCATTTTGCATGAAAGCATTTTATGGTTTCAGGTTTCTTCCAGCATCGGCTCGCCCCAATGAGGTACTCTTCTATGTAAAAGCCGTTGATTTTTATTGGATATCTGTGACTTGGCTGAACCAAAACCAAAACAAACAAACTTTCGACACTCTTTACACAAAATTTTACCCACAAGACCATAAGTGTGATCTTATGTTAGAGCAAAGACTTATCTCAGCGATATTACTGTGTGATAATATCGAGTTGAAGTATACATGAACAAAAAACACACAAACCTAACCAAAACAGGTAGGAGACAATAAAATGTCTACACCTAAAACAATAATAAAAGTAGCCGCAGCAGCCAGTTTAAAAAATGGACTGGATGACATAATTGCGGCCTTCGAAGGAAGCATTGGAACGGTCAAAGTCTATGTTGATTACGCTGGTTCTTATGCTCTTGCCGATATTATAACAACCATGGGTAATACTACTTATGATGTCTATTTGTCTGCTAGTGATGAAACTGACCTTAAAGGTATGAAAAAAGTATCTAATGCAGGCAAAATTCTACCCGATGTCCCTCCCGTTTCCCCTCCTAGTTATTCTGTCGAATTCATCGCAAATGACCTCGTGCTGATTAAAAATGCAGCATGGGTAACCAACCCGCCTACACCCATTTCAGGCTTTGGTAACGTTATTAAAGATATCCTGGGTAGTGCTCATATTTGGATTGCAAATCCAGATTTAGCTCCAGCGGGCGAATATGCAAAAGAAGCATTTGAGGCGACAACATCAACAACTAATTGGACTCAATTGTTAACCAAAGCTACTGCCAACAACACTGTAGGCCCTGATGTACAGGCTACGCTTAACGGTCTCATAAATGACTCGACGGCAGCACTTGGTGTAGTATATCGCTCAGACTATAAAAATCCACCGTCAATTCCACTTTCCAATGCCTATTTCGTGAACTACGCACCACTAGATATCAACCAAAAAATCATTTACTCTGCAGCAGTACTAACTAACGCTACAAGTCATGGTGTTGCGGCTCTAGCAGGAAATTTTGTGAGCTCCATAGTTACTAATATCAATACCTACTTCTTACCAAAAGGATTCCGGTTAAAAGATCCCGCAACAGCGCATAAGCCAGGGGACCCAATATAATAGGTGATATGTGAAAAATGAAAATTTTTCTTAAAAACAAAGTGTTCTTTGGACTTTTTATAGTCCTCACTATCATACTCACCTCCATTCTTTCATCTGGTGTTTTAACATCAAACATCGTATATGCAGCGGAATATCCAACAGGGCCATCAACAGATGGGTATCTTGATGCACTTGCACTTAAAGCCAAACAGACACCTGAATATGCTGGTGCTAATATCGACTGGTATTTGGCTAATCCATATGCTGATGAGTTTTATATTTCTACTCCGGCAGAGCTGTTTGGAATGGGCTTTCTGGTAAATGTTGAAGTAGAAGATCCACCTTTGTCTGGCTGGGCATGGAATGTCGATTTTGAGGGAAAAACTGTCAACCTTGTTAACAACATTGACCTCTCAGCCATAAACAACGATTACACCAAATTTACTGGTGTTTATACTTACGGGCAACTCTGGATTGAAATGGGTTGGGGTGATTACAGTGAACCCGATACTGGACCAGGTACCCCCCAATATGCTGTCTTCAAGGGCACTTTTGAGGGCAATGGTTATGCTATAAGCGGTTTAGCAGATAGATCACTTTTCGGCACGGTTATCAGTGCTACTATACAGAATCTCTCGACCTCTGGCACTCTTACCTCAAGAACACAAATTGCTCAACAACACCGTATTGCAGGTATTGTGAATACGGCTGTAGACAGTACACTCATTAACCTTAAAAGCGATGTTGATTTGGTGTTCAGTATGCTATCTTTCGCCTCTGTAGGTGGCATAGTGACAGAAGTTATGGGTAATACCGCGATTATTGGTTGTGAGTTCAGTGGCACATTAGCTAACACAATAGGTCTTTACAGTGGAGCTAATCCAGTTGGTGGTATTATTGGACAAGTTGGTATGCCTTATTTTGATACTGCTGTCACTGTAAATGGTTGTGTCAACTATGCTGATATAACGACAGCAGGCAAGGGTGGTGGCATAGTGGGTGGCACGGTACTTTCAACTAAACTTGCCTTGTCCGCAAATATAGTTATTCAAAACTGCGTCAACTATGGCAATATCGTCGCTGCGGGCACCATTGATATACCATCTTACTCCATAGGTGGAATACTCGGTGCATCAAGCACTACAGTAGCACCAGCTTGCCCCATGAGCGTAACCATTGACGGTTGTGCCAATTATGGTGCAATCAACGGCGGTATCCACGTTGCTGGTGGCATCGCAGGCTACATCCAACAAGGCAACCTCTTAAGCATCACCAACAGCTACAACCGTGGCGATGTTACTTCACAAGCTGCATCTGGCGGAATCGTAGGACGCATAGACAATGCTAACGGCGCTATTATCAAGAACACCTATGATATTGGTGTGATAACAGGTACTAATGTTGGTGGTTTTGTCGGTATTATCTCTGGCGGAACTGTTGATAGTGTTAACAATTATTATCTTGATACTTCAGCTTCAGGCGCAGTCAACTCTGCAGACTATACAGGCGTAACTACAAAAACCTCTACAGAAATGAAAAACCCAACATTTGCAATACAACTTGGCAACGCCTACACCCCAGTCACAGATAACTACCCCATCTTGACCTGGCAAACACAAATAAGTAATGCAGTTGTTACTTTAAACGGTGACACAGACATAGCTGCAGGCAGTGATGCTACATACACAATATCTGTGGGCAACGTAAACAAACTTGCAACAATCACTCTGTGGTTTGAAGTTGACGGCACATATTTTACAGGCAAAACTTTCAAAGGACTAAACGGATTTAACCTACTTGGCAACATAGACTGGACACAAAACGACAACACTTGGACAGGCCGCGCTACCCTCATCAACCTCAACACAAACGGCATAAGCACCGATGACACTGTAAACATCTTTGAAATGACATTCTCATCAAACACCAACCAACTTGGAACCACTAATATTAAACTAGTTAAAGCTAACTTGAGTGGCTACAACGACAACACAGACAAAGCCATACCAATCGACTCCACCATAACAAACAACACCATACACACACTAATAAACCAATACTTTTCAAAATATGACACCAACAAAGACGGCAAAATCAACCAACTCGACCTCACCACAGCACAACTATACTACCTATCAGAAAAAGGTGATGCAAACTGGAACACCGCAAAAACCGCTGACATAAACAACGACGGCAGAGTCGATATTGAAGACCTAATCCTAATACTGGGCAACATCAACTGGTCTTCCCCCATTTTATAAACAACAAACAACAAATAAACAGCAGAATATGAAAAACAATTCCACCACCCACCACAACAATAACAGTGGCGGTGGTGTGGGGTGGTGGAGTGTTTTCACACCTAAGAATAAAGGATGATGTAAATATGAAACATTTAAAACATTACTCACGCCCCCTTATTGTGATACTGTTAGCGGTTTTTCTATTGATGAGTGCTATTCCCGTTTCGTTTGGAGCCCTTAACGAGGGGCAGGTGCGGGTGCCATTAGTTATTGATGTGTCTTATGCGGTTGCTGGGGTAGAGTTTGCTTTTGAGTATTCGGCAGGTCTTGAGTTTATTTCTTATGAGAAATCAGCAGTTGTTTCTTCTGCTTTGAATACGCCTGTTGTGGTGAAAAAAAGTTGTACTTATTTGGGTTTTTATAATGCAGATAATAGGTATATGCCTGAAAATGGCAAACTGGATTGTGGTTATCTTATTTTTAAATGTTCAAGCGATACTTTTCAAGTTGTCAAGTTAACTGAAATCAAGTTAGTACAGGTTATTGATAAGGACACCACACGCAGTACCCTTCTTACCCCTGTAGAAATCAAAATATCCCCCGAAAACAACACCGAAAATACAACAGTAAATAACAATGATAATAGTGGTAGTGTTGATGGTGGTTTATCGTCTGGTTCTAAAAATTCGTCAACGTCTGGTGGTAGTGTTGATGGTGGTTCATCGTTTGGTGTCAGAAATCAGCCAGAAAGCAGTAAAAATGGTGGCGGGGATGGTGTTTTGTCAGTTGATAATGATTCTGGTGTGGATGGTTCAAAGGATTCTTGGCTGTCGGCTAGTTTTTGGGTTGCTATTGTGTTTTTGGTTATTATTGTTGTTGTTTGTGGTGTTGGCGTTTTTGTTTTCCTAAAAAAACGTACCAACCCTAAATAAGATAATCTCCACTTTTTCGGTCATGCCTCAAAACAGTTTATGCCCAAACTCTATTGTACTCATACACAATTTCAAAAAGAACACATACATCCCCAAAGGTACAAAATAATAAAATAACCTGCTTTTACCCTGATCAATCACCTACAGTGATAACACACATAACAGCTTTATTTATCAACTATTTTGAAGCATGACCCACTTTTTCTATATTTTTAGTCGTTTGGTTCAAGGGTGGAACCTTTTTTGGGTTATTTGTTTGTGGTAACATGGTTGGTTACCCCGAGTCAGGGCTGAGGGTTTTTTCGATGGTGTTTTTTTCTTTTAGTTGCTCGTAGAATTTTTGCACGGTTTCTTTTAGTTCTTCTTGGTTAGCTACCCCTGAGCAAATCAATTTTCCAGTGAAAAAAACCAGAAACGTTGCCTGTGAATCCTGTAGTTTGTGGATGGCTGCAGGGAATTTTTCAGGCTCATAAATAGCCTCAAACTCGTTTGTGAATTGCTCCAAAGAAACCAAAGCCCCGCCTATATTCACCGAAGTCACCAAATTTTTCACACCACACTCAAACCCGCAGTCGTCTGAAACTAGGCCTTTGGTTTTTAGCAATGCTAAAAGTTTAGTGATGGCTTTTTTGCCTTTAGCTTCGGTTTTTATGCTTGTGCAGACAAATTTTCCTGTTTGAAAAAGCAAAAACGTAGCCAAAGGCGACTTTAACTTGAAAGATAACACGGAAACTTTTTCCAGCTACACTTAGAACCCTCCAACTTTGAACATGCAACATCCAAATCTATGCCCTCACTAAACCAACCCGTCATCACAACATTTTCAACAGTAATCACAAAGTCAAACATGACCGTTACACCAATACAAAAGTGAACCTTTAATCCTGAAATCCCGAAGAATTATATCTATGTCGTGGTTAATCTTTATGGAATATAATTACGGCTTTGTTTGTGGGTTATTTTCCAATTAATGACTGTAGATACGTTTTTTAATGTTGGTGACTTGTGTTCTTTTGAATATTTTACAGTGGTACATAGATATAATTTATATCTATGACGCGTAACTTGTTTGTCCTGTAACGGGTTAAAAAAGGCACATTTTTCAATTTCCGTTTGTTATCTCAGTTTTATAGATATAATTTTCCGGGATTTCAGGTTTAAAAAGAAACAAACGCCGTCCATCCATAATTACCGCCTACGGATACGTTGCAGTTTACGTTATTTCGCACTAACCGCTTCAGTAGGTTATGTTGATAAATTATTAGGAGTGTTTCTGCTTTTTGTCATTTTTGTTCACAACAATTTGCGACTTTATAGTATATCACTTCTTCTTGCCTGAGTAGTAGCGTTTTTGCTTTTTTTAGACCGACACCACAAGTGTCTCTGTTGCCCCAATCAAAATAACAGCATACTCGGCGTCAATTTTCAGCAAAGCTTTTCAACCGGGTAGCAAAAAAAGTACCATCTTTAATCAAAACATCTTCAACCCAACACATGATTCTGAAAATTTGTTACTCACTCGTATACCATAACTTGCCGCAGCATGCGCATACATACGATTCTCCCTGATGTATTCAAAACAAGCAAGTAACATGTCCTCAAGGCAGATTTGGGTTTTGGACCGCATGCACAAGACGCTTGGTTAATGCAACAGAGAGAATTTCAACATCCGCTAAAACGTTGAACGCTTAACACCCGTAATTCGACGAAACTCTTCATCCTGATAACCCTTAATATTTTCGCACTTCATACACCATCACAAAAACAACACCAACAAGACACTAATCTCATTTTCCATAGTTATGCAAGAAGTCTATTGAAAGTCTTTACAGTCAGTTTTAGTGTGTTACGCTGTTACGGGTTGTTGTTGGAAGTGGGTTCGATCTGCTAGTTTTGCTTATTTTCCGTGCTTTTGTTGGTGATTGACAAATGTTCTGTTTGGTATGGCAGCATTTTTTGTGGGCTTAAACATCATTATAGTTAAGCAAACGGGCATAAACTGTTGCATAAAGTGGCAAAAGACACATTAGTTACTACAAAATAGCTATATTATAGTACACACACTTCATATAACGACTTTAAGTCACCAAAATAGGATTAAACGCGGAGAGAGCAAAAATGGTGAATAAACTTGCTGTTTGCATTCTTATATCGGTATTATTATTAACTTCTTTCGTGGTTATCGACGTTAAACCAGCAAATGCAAAAAAATTATCTGCAACATGGGGCAATCTAAACAACCTAAAATACGCAAACGGTACATCACGTTATAATTCAACTGAGTACCTCCGAGAGCAAACCATAAGCACTCAAATTTATAACATGTTTCCTAGTACTAGTGGCAGTAGTGGTTGGGATCGTCTGAATAATTATGCGGGTGGAACAGTTTCAGGGGGCGGAACAACTACTACTAACGTTTATAATATACTGGACACTGTTTCTAACCCAAACTATAATTTTGATTGGTCAACAAATTGGTGGGTTGGCGATTTTAATCATCCATCTGCGCCTAACTCACCTTCGCCTTACGGGTATTTTGGCTGTTTTACTAATGTGACTAACTCCTACGTCTTCGATTATGAGATATATAACCATGCTACCTCTTATGGAGCTAGTAAGAATTATTTTACGTTTATGTGGACCTGCAGTAATGGGGGACTTTATTGGGCAATGTCATCAGGCTAATTTTAGGTGGTAACTGTTTGTTGTGGATTTTTGCTGTGTTGTGTACTGAAGTGTGTGAAATGGTTTGTAAG
>WRGM01000109.1 GCA_009787175.1 Candidatus Bathycorpusculum fermentans
GTATTCTTTGGTTCCTCTTTTTTCGTATTTTGTGAAGGTCATGTGTTGCACCTGTGTAGTGCTCATATGAGCACTACAAATATTTAACTTTTATATTGTTTTGATGGAAAAAACTCGGTATCTACCCTTGTGGTGCCCAATTTTCCGGGAATTTAGGATTTTATCCCAAAACTGCACACACCTAACCCATAAAAAATACTCCCAAAAGCGAACATTTTTACGTAAAAGCGGATACGCACACTACCGTAAATTTTAATTTATGAAGCAAGATTTTTTCTTCAAATTCCTACTATAATTATTCTCAATATTATAATTGGCAAAATAATGGTTATTAATCCAAATAAGAGGGCGGTTACTTCCATTATTCGTAACGCCTTAAAAATATCATCTGGCACTATATCTCCCTTATCACCTAACGCGTAATGTCCCGCCTTCTCTAACTGCGTCTCCAACGCGCCTGCCATAGCACTTATAGTATACCCCGCATTAGGTGAAGCAGTACTATTTCTATCCCGCTTCAAAATACGCCACGACTCCCCAAGGTTCCCACCCGCAAAACCTGCAGATATTACCATTAAAAGGGCCGTTAAACGCGAGGGTATATAGTTAGCGGCTGTATCCATTTTAGCACTAAACCAGCCAATATTACATAACTCTGGCGTTTTATAGGCAACCATGGAGTCATGGGTGTTAATTACTCTATAAATAAACGCGCCTGGAACACCTAAGAAAGCATAGAAAAAAAATGGCCCCGTTATACCATCCGTAGTACTCTCAGCTATGGATTCTACAGTAGCTGACATAATCTGACGCTCATTAAGACTATTAGGGTCACGACGAACTATATATGGCAAATACTTACGCGCCTCATCTAAATTACCCCTTCTCAAAGCTTTAGCTATCGGTACAGTATAACGCCTCATACACCTTATAGCAAAAGTCGACTTAAAAAGAACCGCACCAACTATAATGTAGGGTATTGAACCTAAATATGTCCTAATAGCAAAAAGCCCAAAAAACACAAGCACAGTTACTATAAGCGTAACAGTTACTAGCAATAATACGCCGTTAATTTTCTCCCTTTTCGCACTCTTACTTTGCAACTTGGGCCTAAAATAACCTATTAGCTTACCTATACCCACAGTTGGATGAATACTATCTGGAATTTCCCCTAAGATAATATCAATTAAGAAAGCTAAGACAAAGATGAGTACTGCATCCCTAAATAGACCACTAAATAGGAGGAGGGTATAGTCTAATTGAAACATAGCCAGCTAACTTCAATTTACACTGTTCTTATTATATTACTTTACCTAAAACTTTTAACAATTTCATGTTTTCACTATGAAGCTTTACAGCCACCCTAATATAATAAGGATCCAAACCTGTAAAACTACTACAATCCCTAACCATAATCCCATACATAAGCAACTTTTGCGACAACTCCGCCGCAGTAAAACCTGACTCCCTAATATCAATAAAGAAAAAATTCGCATCAGGCACATAAACCTTGAAACCCCTAATACCCTGTAAACCCCTCAACAAAAACTCTTTCTCCCGCCTAATCAACTCCCAAGTCCTATGCAAATGCTCAACATCACCTAAAGCAACAACCGCAGCCGCCTGCGCTAAACAGTTAACATTCCACGGAAGCTTTACAGACAAGAGAACATCAATAATCTCCTTATCCGCAATACCATACCCAACACGCAAACCCGTCAAACCAAAAAGCTTTGTAAAACTACGCAAAACAAACAAATTAGAATACTTACCAATGCAGCTAATCATAGACTGCGATTGCGACTGCGGCTGAGTGTCATCTTCAACAAACTCCAAAAAATCCTCATCCAAAAAAACAAGAACACCCCTAGCTAAAGCAAAATCTAAAATACACTTCAAATCTTGCGGAGAAACCAACAAACTAGTAGGATTATTCGGATTACAAATAAACGCCATCTTTGCACCCGTTGACATGGCAGATATAAACGCGTTAACATCAAGCCTCTGCTCACTATCAAGCTTTACAAAGTGTATATCCGCACCCGTTTTACGCACCGCCCGCTCATACTCACCAAAAGTCGGCGCAGCCATAACCACAATATCACCCCTAGATAAGAAAACCTCAGCAAAAAGATACATAAGCTCTGTAGAACCATTACCAACAATTACATTATCCACAGCAACACCGTAATGCCCCGCAATAACCCCACGCAACTCTAAAGAAGACGAATCAGGATAGGCAGCAACACTACCAAAAGCCCCCACCACAGCAGCCAACGCCTTCTTAGACGTACCTAGAGGATTAACACTTGAGCTAAAATCCAAAATATCCTCACACCTAACTCCAATTTTAGCCGCCACATCTAAAACTTCTCCACCGTGAACACATGGTTTAAGAGCCTTAATGTTTTCTTTAACTAAACTTGAAACAGACCTCATACGTATCGCCACATTTTTTTATATTCTACCCATATACCTCAACAACATGGGCATCACATCAATACCCCTAATATGATTCAACCCCCCCATATGGGCTGAACGCTCACTAAATACCGTAACACCATCAGAGACAACATTCCCACCCGCAAAACAGATGGGCACAGCATCACACAAATGACGCCTCGACACACAAGAAGTAGCATGATCAGGCACTAAAACAATAACAGTATCGGATAAATCCACACAGTCAAGAATACGCCCTAATAATAAATCAATCTTTTTAATAACCCCCACCTTACCCACCACATCACCGTCATGACTAGCCTCATCCGCAGCCTCAACATGAACATACACAAAATCTCTACCCCCCCTAAACGCTGATAACACCGCCTCCGCCTTAGCCAAAGTATCCGTATCCCGCTCACCCGTAGCCCCCAAAACATCCACAACATCCATACCACACAATAAACCAATACCCTTAACCAAACCAACAGCCGCAACACAAGACGCACTCAAACCATATTTAACCCCAAAAGACACCAAACCCGGCAATCCACAACTCCCACCACCCCACGGCAAAACCGCATTAGCCGGCATCAAATTAGCAACCCTACGCCTAACATTAACAGGATGAACATTTAACACCTGATTAGACAACTCTACAAACTCATTAAGAACACCCGCCGTACGCTTCGCCTCAAAAGAATCATCCAAAGGCCTAACCGCCGCAGCCAAACCCCCAACACTAGGCAAAGACATAGACACATTAGAAGAAAGACCCTCACCACGCAAAACCAACGCCGCCTTAAAACCCAACGACTGCTTAAAAAACAACTCAACATCAGAATGAACTTTAAGCCGAACCTGCCCCACACACTCCCCTAAAACCTTAGCATCAACATCACATACTCTACCCGCCCGCTCATCTACCAAACACAAATCATCATCCACAGCAACAAAATTACACCTAAACGCCAAATCACCCTCCCTAACATCCAAACCCACACCCACAGCCTCAAAAGAACCCCTACCCCCACACGCAAGACCTGGATCATAACCTAAAAGAGCCAAATTCGCAGCATCACTACCCGGCACAACACCAGGCGCTATTGGATCAAGCAAACCTAACGCACCACGGTACGCTAAACGATTCATCGCCTGCGCATTAGCAGCCTCTATTGGCGTTTTAAAACCAAGCTCTTGCAATGGTCGATCAGCCATACCATCACCAACAATCAAGATACCGCGCATAATACTCCTCCTCCTCGAAAGAACCGTTTCCATTTTTTTATCTGTCAAATTTAATGTAGACGATATAAAGTTTTAGTACCATTTTAACAATGCACTGCTTAAAGCAGAGAATATAAGCAAATGTTTTAATTTTTTAAAAACAATCTCCCTGCGGATTAGCTATGAAAGAACTGGTCTTTATAGGATTAGGATTAAATGATGAATACGGCATCACCCTAAAAGGTTTAGAAGAAATAAAGACTGCCACAAACGTATTTATGGAAACATATACAAGCCATATGCCAAACTTTAACATGCAAAACTTTGAAAAAATATGCAACAAAAAAATCCAAACAATCACTCGGCAAACCCTCGAAGAAGAAAACGGCAAACAAATACTCACAGCAGCAGAAACAGACAAAACCATACTCCTAGTCCCCGGCGACCCATTTATAGCAACAACACATGTTACATTACGAATTGACGCAGAAAAACTCGGCATCCACACAAGAATTATACACGGCACCTCTATAATGTCCGCCATCGTTAGCCTCTCAGGCCTACACAATTACAAATTCGGAAAAACAGTCACCATACCATTCCCCGAAACCCCTGCAGAAACACCTTACAATGTCATCACCCAAAACAAAAAATCAGGACTACATACCCTATGCCTCCTAGACCTAAAAGAACCAGAAAACCGATACCTAACTATTAACCAGGCCTTTGAAACCTTGCAAACCGTAGAGATGCAGAAACAGAAAAAAATCATAACACAAAACACCATAGCCATTGGAGTCGCACGCGCAGGCAGTAACTACCCCCTGTTAAAAGCAGACTTTATCAAAAACCTCGACAACTTTGACTTCGGTGCTCCTCCCTATAGCCTAATTTTACCAGGAGATCTACATTTTACAGAAGTAGATGCTCTAATAGCATTTGCAGACGCACCTGTTGAATTTAAGAGGTTATTTAGATGAGCCTTGAAACTTTAACTAGCAAATATATAGCATCAGCAGAAAAAGTGTTAAACACTATGCAGAGAAACGCTGTTCCTATAACTGTAACTGAGGAAGGCATTAATAATTTAATAAGTTACGTTTACGATTACTTAACGGATGCAAAATATTATAAAGCAAGCGGCAAACTTGAAACAAGTCTTACCTCCATAGCTTACTGTGAGGGAATACTTGACGCCTTAAAACTTCTTGGAGCAGTGACCTTTGAATGGCCAACAACAACACAAAAACCCCAAAACAACCTGTAGTAGTAATCGCCAGCGGCGTATTTGACCTGCTACACTTAGGACACGTAAAATTTTTAGAAAAAGCTAAACGTGCAGGCGGAAAAAACGCCAAACTTATTGTCATCATAGCCAGAGATAACACTGTTGAACACCTTAAAGGAAAAAAACCTATAATACCTGAAAATCAAAGAAGAGCATTAGTAGAATCCCTCAAAGTCGTAGACATGGCCATTTTAGGTCTTGAAACATTAGACATAAACCAAGTGGTAACAAAAATTAAGCCAGACATCATAGCCTTAGGATATGACCAAACACAAATGCTCCAAAACGTGGAAACATATCTTAAAACACATAAAAAATCACCTATAAAAATTGTCAAAATTGGAAAACTCGAAGTAGACGCCCTAGATAGTTCCTCAAAAATAAAACAGAAAATAATTGAGAAGTTCTCCATATGATTTTCCAGCCTCTAAAAAGCTCACAAAAATACAAAATAACATACATATTAATAGCCCTAAATATCACATTTTACATTTACGGCGCTATCGCTGGGGGAAACATCTTCTTTACCGGTCAAAATGTAGTACAAACTCTAGGACAATACAATTTTTTAGTTTTAGAACACGGTTATTACTATCAACTATTTACTTCCATGTTCATACACGCCTCCATAATACATCTTGGAGGCAACTTGATATTTCTATTAATCTTCGGTTTACGCGCAGAAGAAATGTTCTCCCTTCCTGAATACTTAGGCATATACTTCCTAGGAGGCTTAACAGGCAACCTGCTCACATTAACATATGGATTAAATTATCTCTCAGTTGGCGCATCGGGTGCCATATTTGCCATGCTTGGAGCCTGCATAATTTATGATAGAAAATCAACGCAGCAATCAATTATCACTGCTCTAGTATTTGCCTTCCTAATATTTATCATAAACATGGGTGTAAACGTCAACATTTTAGCCCACCTTGGTGGACTAATATTTGGGCTAATAATGGGATATATACTTGCATTAAAACATCAAACAAACCGGGGCCAATATGCCATTAGTTATTCTTATCAAGTGAATTAGACGTAAATACTTCAATTTTCACCTTATTGCCGTCTTTAAGCTTTAACTGTTTACGCAAGGAAACTGGCGCAATAATTTCTAACACTGAAACATCGTAATGACTACGGGTAGCAATTAATAATGCGCCATTTACTTTGTTGTTAATTATGACGGGATAGCATTTTACAAGACCAAAGCTGCGGTCTGTATTTTTAAATCCTTCAATTTCAATTGCTGGATAAACTTCTAATTCCATACGTGTTTTGATATCATAATCACTGTTTAACTTTAAATTTAAAGTACCCTGATACGGTTCAAAACCTAGCTTTTCTATAAGCTGCATGAGATACTTTTCTTTTGAAATATAATATGCACCTTCACCAAGACCTGTAAAAACGGTTCCTTCAAGAGTAACTGTTGGCGGAAAAGTCGTTTCTATAACACTTTTAAGATTAGAGTAAAGTTTAAACAGTTCACGTATCCCTAACTCGCTAACTTTTAACAAACTACCCTCAGGAGTAATGTTTCTCTCAATCCAGCCTTTACGTTCAAGTACAATAATGTAACGTGAAGCGGTCTGCTGAGATACACCTAATTTTTCAGCTAAAAACTCTGTAGACACTTTAGTAATTCTACGATACGCACCCAATTCTGACAACTTTAAAAGCATGTAAACGTGCTGCCATCTCTGTTTTTCAGTCAAATGACATCCCTAATTTAATACAAACTAATCTAATGATGACTATTATTATTTACCTTTTGATAAGAAATAGGATAGTGGTCACTTAAATATGCTTGTTGCTTTGTTTTGTGGTTGATTGGACAGTTAGTGGTGGTGATGGGTGCTAGATATGTAAAGTCAAGTTAATCATGTGTGTGTTGTGTGAAATAACCTTGTGCGTCTGGTAAATCTTTCAAGATGTTGGCGTGTATTACTGTTATCATGTTTAATACTGTTGTGTCAAAAGAGGGATTTTAAAAAAGGCAGTGTCTTTATTTTCGGCAGTTGACAGGTAAAACGACATTTTATCCCTGCCCTCAACAACAACCTTATGCAATACCTCGCTGCATATCGAATCGCCAAACTCTTTAAGCCGCACCAAATTTTCAACAGCTTGATCTATATTATCTAATTTTTGCCGCAAATCCCGCGCTATCTTATTTTCACTATCCAACGCAGACAACCGCTTTTGTAAGGCTTCCTGCTGTTTCTCATACTGCGCATAAGATTTTCTATACTCGGCAAGCTTAATCAGCCCGTCAAGGTGCATATCAATCAACCTTGTTTTTTTATCGGCGACCTTATCAAGCCCCGCCATAACCTCATTTAACTCATCCCCCTTGTTTGGACAATTGGCAATTACTTGCCGTATATGGTCTTTTAGCTCCCGCACAACAAGGTCTTTATTTTCAATAACCGTATTAAGGACTGCTAAGAAATTATCCTTCAAAACCTGCTCGTGTATGGCTCGGCAATTACAGCCAATCTTTTGACCCTGCGCGTTTACCTTCTCCCTGCCGTATTTTAACGCCTCTGTACATTGCCACATAATTTGCTGATTCCGCGACTTTTTATTGTTAATTCTGCGTTTAAAGCTTGAATTGCAATAGGCGCATTTGACTTTGCCGCTCCATATATGACGGTTGGAGTATCGGCTTTTTTCAAAGGTTGCCGTCTTTCGTCGCTGTATTTCCTTTTGTACCCTGTCAAAGGTTTCCTTATCAATAATCGGCGCGTGATTATTCTCTACCGTGATTACGGCTTCCTCGCCCTCGTTGGGTTTGCGTTTGTGGCTCAAATAATCAACCGTGATAAATTTTCTCTGTTTTAATACCCCAGTGTATTTTTCATTCCTAAGAAGTTGGCGCACTACATTTGGTTTCCACCGTTCCGCCCCGCTTGGCGAAGGTATGCCTCTATTTGCGAGTTCTTTGCTTACAAGCATAAAACCCATTCCTGACAAGTATAAATCAAAAATGAGCCGAACCGTATTTGCTTCAGCCTCATTAACCGTAAGTTTGCCGTTTTTTAGGTCGTAGCCCAACGGGCACGCGCCGAAGACAACGCCTTTTTCCATCTGCCGCTTATGCCCCCACTTGACCCGCTCGGATGTTTTTCGGCTTTCTTCCTGCGCGATTGAGGACATAATTGTTAAACGCAACTCGGCATCATTATCAAGGGTGTTTATGTTATCATTCATAAAGTACACGCCAACGCCTAACCCCTTCAACTTGCGCGTATAAAATATGCTGTCTAAAGTATTCCGCGCGAACCTCGAAATCTCCTTCGTCAAAAGTAAATCAAATTTTTTATTTTCCGCGTCCTTTATCATCCGTTGAAAATCTATCCGTTTTTCAACGCTCGTTCCGCTTATCCCTTCGTCAACATACAAACCGCAAAACTGCCAATCAGCATTACGCCCGATATACTGCTCAAAATACCGCTTTTGATTCTCTAAGCTGTTTAATTGGTCGTCCTGCTCTGTCGAAACCCTGCAATAAGCGCAAACACGCTTCATAAAAACCACTTTACACAAAGCGTTGTTACGCTTATTTTGCTTTTATAGGTTTTCTAAAAAAGCTAAAATTCCCAACATCAATATAACTGGCATAAAGAAGAAAAGCAAAATGTGCAAAAACATGAACTTAAAAAATACCGACTTTAAAACAAGTACATCATGTGATAGCTTCGTTACATAATTAACTAAAGAATGCAACAGCTATTTTTTAAGAAAACATATCGCACGTTTGCATTATCCAATTTTGTCTATAAAAAACATATTCATAACAAGTTAAAAAAAATAAAAAGGAGAGTTTCTTATTTTTGTTTCTTTTTGGCTACCAGTATGCTTGTTGCTATTATTGCTATAATTACGCCAACCGTTACGCCTATGATTAGCATGTTTGAATTTGGCGTAGATACTATAGCGTTATCTGTAGGGTTAGTGTTGTCAATAGTGTTATCGGGATAGTAAGTTCCACCAGTTGCCA
>WRGM01000110.1 GCA_009787175.1 Candidatus Bathycorpusculum fermentans
TCGTCTTGGACGGTTTACTCGCAGGACTAAAGTGGTTTCTAAATGTGATTCGATGGTTGATACTTCGTTAAAACTGTGGAAAAATCTAATAACACCTGATATCTTCACTCAAATTCAAACAATAGCTTTATCTCCCTATAAGTGAAAACTCTCTTATTTTATCTTTCTATAAGTATTTTTTTGATTACGGTTTCATTTGTAGGTAATTTTACCTGTTGGAATACTACACAGGGTTATGTAGATAACGCGTTTGAGCAAAATATGTTAATAATTGGCAACGCAGATTTTGTCGATATTTATCAAAAAATGTTAGATCCCCTTGCAGATGTTGGTCAAAATCAGGCAATGCTCGCGGCAGCGGGTTTTACAGATTCATCGTATAGGGTAAGTCAAGAGTTTATTGAAAAGTTGAGCATGCAGAGGGGTGTAGTGTCTGTTGATAAGCGGTTTGCTGTTTTTACACATGTTATGGAAGTAAGAAAGACTGTATCAGAAGTAGACAGATTTAATAAACCACATTATGTGACGTATGGTGAGTATCGTTCAACAGACTGCCTTGTAGTAGGTATAGACCCTAGTCAGCAGGTACAGGGTGGTGGCATGTTAAATACTTTAGGCACTTCAACGTTAGAAGGTGGGGGTAAAGCGTTTGTTGGGGATTCGCTGTCAGAAGTAATTTTTCAAGATCCATACAAGCAAGATATTGAAATTTACTCTGATAACGCAGCAGTAAGCTCAAACTTTGACATCGTTAACGTATTAACAGATCCTCTTAATCATGGCTGTGTCGTATACATATCGGTTTCAGAGTTACATGAATTATTCTCAGTTGAGGGCTTTAACTTTATTTTAGCTAAAACAGACGGTCAGGATAATGGTGCTGTTTTAGAGATAACACAGTTAGCCTCACAGTACGGTCTTACTGTTAACAGTTTAGATATCGTATATAGCGGGTACATGGCAAGTATAGATAAACTTTGGCTATCTATACTCCCCTTTACATTACTAACAGTAATAACCGCTATAGTCTGCCTTCTAAACTGCATGTTTATATCCATATCAACACGCTTCCATGACTTTGGCATTATAAGAGCAATAGGCGCTAAACCAAACTATTTAACAAAAATAGTATTCTTCGAAAACCTAATACTCATCCTAGCCACAGCACCTATAGGAATCACGCTAGGCATAACATTTGACCTCCTCTTCCTACTACCCAACAACACACTCCCAATATCATACACACTATACTCCCTAACAACCATCATAAGCATACTACTAATAATGTGCACTCTCTGCACCCTCATAATAATACACCTAAAAAAAACAAAACCCACACAAAATCCTACAATAACCAACGGCAACTGTGCAGTAATAAACTATAAAACTGTGCAGTAGTAATGCACAGATAGACAGAAGTAGCTAAAAAGTCACTCAAATCGTCAGGCATCAGACCGTCAGTTCATAAACAACACACAATACACATGCACATAATTTCTCTATCGCTATTCGCAATCAGTTCTTCACTTATTTATCCAAAAAATGAACTTAGTTGTTTCTGCTGTGGTTGCTCTTTACTGAAACCTGAAACTTTAACGCCTACACGTCGAATATCTAAGGAAGACTCTGCGAGATACTTCTCGAAGAGTACGCGAACATTTCGTTTGATAACCTCTTTATCCCGTGTAGATTGTTCAAGGGTAACAGAGCGGCTTTTACTCACTAGATCAACGTTAACTACATATATGGAGATTGTTTTAAAGCTATAATTTTTTTCAGCCACTTCTTTGTAAACGATTTCGGTTAGTTCATCAGTTTTCTGTAAAAGTAATGTTAAATCATGTGTGTCCTGCTTTAAGGTTCCTATTTTACTTATTGACTCAGCTTCACCTGCAAAAATGACTGGTTCATTATCAATGGCGTTTGCGGCGTTGTGGAAATAGAGACCTAGAGTTTTGCCAAATACTGCAATGAGTCGTTGCACGTCAAATTTGGAAAGTTCTTCAATAGTTTTTATGCCCATTTGTTCCATGCGTGTAAAAGTTTTTTTACCCACACCTAACAGTCTGTCTACAGGTAAAGGCGCGAGAAATTTTGTAGCATCCTCAGGTTTAACAAGGGTTAAGCCGTCAGGTTTTTGGCTGTCACAGGCGATTTTTGCGACAAGCTTATTTGGTCCAATGCCTACGGTTAGAGAAAGCCCAACTTGCGTTTTAATGTCTTGTTTGATTTTTTGAGCGTATATGTATGCTTTTTCAAAGTTGCCCTCCATTTGTGAGGTAACGTCTAAATATGCCTCATCTATGCTAACTTGTTCAAGACTGCTGGCGTAAGTGCTAAGAATTTGCATAACGCGGTCGCTAATCTGCTGGTAATAATCATGGTCTACAGGAAAAAACACTGCATCAGTACCTTCGAGATTGCGTTTAGCTAAAAATATGGGTATCCCTGACTTTACACCATAGGATCTAGCTATATAGTTACTGGTAGATACTGCTCCGCTGTCTTCAGTTCTGCCAGAGTAAACGCCAACAACTATGGGTTTATCTTTAATCAAAGGATTACGTAGCTCTTCACATTGTGCAAAAAAATAGTCAAAATCAGCAAGCATAACCACGCGACCTAAAACCATTTAATGATATACTCCTTCAGTTTTTCAATAACCATGTTCCATCACATGACTCTGTATTTAAACGCTCTAAGCCCTCCCTGCAGCAGCTAAACTTTAGCCCTTCAGCAGCTGCTATGTCGCGCACGTTTTTTAAAATTTTCAGTCGCAATTCCTTAGGGAGTAAAATGTTTCCGCCTACACGTTCACCTTCTTTGAAGTATAGGGGTTCAAGTTTTTTAGCAACATCGGGTAGTGTTGTTGAGAGGCGTTTCCAGTTATCAGCTTTTGCTTTATATGTTGAACAGGTTATATGTTTAACACCTATGGCGGCAAGGGTTTTTACTAGTTTTTGTGGTTGATCATTTATAAAGGGAATTATGGGGTCTATGCGCACACTTACAGGTATGTCTTGGCTTATCAAGTCCTCTGCAGCGCTTAAGCGTTGACTTGGAGAAGGCGCATTTGGCTCAAGCGTTTTGGCAAGCTTGTCATCGTCGGTTGTTATGGTAAAAGCTACTGTGGAGGGTACCTGCTTTAGTAGGTCATCGTCTCTAACGACAAGATTGCTTTTAGTAACAATTTGAATACGACAATTACTCTTAACAAGAAGTTCAAGACAACGCCTAGTTAAACCTGTATACTGCTCCGTCCGGGGGTAGGGATCAGAGCTATTGGATAAAGAGATTATTTCCCCTCTAAGCTTAGGAGCCTCAGTACGTAGCCGTTCGAGGAGAGCCTTTTTAGGCTTACACTCATTAAACCCTACAATATAGCTGGAGGCATAACAGTAAATACAGCTATGATCACAGCCCGTGTAGGGGTTAAAGGTTAGCTTTGAGGGACAAGTACATAAACCGCTCTGCCAAGGATCAAAACTTGAAATCAAAGGCACATACATCACAGAGTAACATATGTAGATAGATAAACAAAAACATTGCCACAAAAACAACAGAAACATACCAAAAACAATCACCAGCAACAGAAATAGGAAAACACAAAACAAAAAAAGAACCTGCAGTTCACCTAATGCCCATGCCAAACGTTTTGAAAGGTAAAAGCATCGTTTAAGCCTTGTTTTTAACATAAAAACATTTTTAAATAAAAACTGCAATCACTAAATCGACATTAAATGATACCAAAATATTTCTTCCTAACAAAAGGAGTAGGCAAACATAGAGAAAAACTCCAATCATTCGAATTAGCCCTACGAGAAGCAGGCATTCAAATGTGCAACCTAGTCGCAGTATCTAGCATTGTACCACCAGGATGCGAATTAGTACCTAAAGAAAAAGGCTTAAAAATGATACACCCAGGAGAAATCACCTTCGTAGTCATCGCCCGTAACGCAACAGACGAACCACATCGCCAAGTAGCATCATCAGTAGGCGTAGCCATACCCTCAGGCAAAGACCAATACGGATACCTAAGCGAACATCACAGCTTCGGACAAACAGACGAAGTCGCAGGCGACTACGCAGAAGACCTAGCAGCCACAATGCTAGCAACAACCATGGGCATACAATTCGACCCCGCAACAGCCTGGGACGAACGTAAAAAAATCTTTAAAACCACAGGCCTAATCATCAAAACATCAAACTGCACACAATCAGCCCAAGGCGACAAAAACGGTCTATGGACAACAACCGTCTCAGCAGCAGTCTTCGTCCCCCCATAAACAGAAAACAACAAAAACAACAACAAACCTTTTTCCCATTCCCTTCTCCAACTCTAACAATACAGCCAACAGGCTACCTACTTTAGGTCCTGCTCCATTGCCACCGCCAAAAGCCGCCACATCTCTGAGTCACGCTTACAGAGTGTCTGGGCAAGTTGTAACTTTTCATCAGACGACAAAGAAACCTTTTCATACTCAACATGCAACGCCTCATAATTCAAATGACATCCATCTGGGTCTTCCAGTATTTCATAGCGAAACTGAGAATACTTTGTTGGACCAGTTATATGTGTCATAACCCAGCTTAACGTGTCAGGATAGAGGTGAACTAGTTTCTGCTTCTCAACAACCGTACCCTGCGCAGTTCGAAAAACATCTATCAAAAGTATCAACCCCTCAGAGAGAGAAACAACTTGCCGCCCAGTAATTATATAACCTAAAAACTGCGGATCCTGCGGCGAAAAATCTGTACACCATAAATACGCCTGCTTAGGCAAAACAACAAAAGGCTGACTAAAACGATAACAAATACTAACAGGCATAACAATTACCAACAGCAAACAGGTATTTAGCAATTATTATATCAACTAAAAAAATCAGACATTTTCTTCTGATAAAGCGCCCGTTTCAAAAGCTCACTCTGCCTTATCCAACGACCCAACGGAATCTCAAAACGCGTACTAACATGCTGAAGAGCCTCAGGCAACGTCTTAAAAAGAAAAGGCTTTTGCCGCATAGCATTCCGCACATTTTCCCGAACCTGCCAAACACCAACAGGCATAATATAACCAGGCCGCGCCTCACGAAGCACCACAACCGTTGCCTGCCGCCGCTCCTTAACTAATAATTCACAAGTCGCAAGCCGCGCAGAATAATAACAACCACCAATTGACGCGTACGTTGTGCGACCATTATTGCCTTCCCAATCAGAGAATATAGCAACGTTTTTGCCGGCGGGATTCCAAACAGTTCCCGGATACCATGCTTCCATAGACTCATAGCTATACTTATCAGGTATCATTAAAATTTCAAACACATTATCAAGATACACGGACTCATATACGCGGTACTCATTTATTTCAGGAAAAGTTTTAACCTGCTCACGAAGACTTTTTGAGAGTATATCATCAACAGCTGTTATACTCCAACGTGTAGGAACTAAACGTCTATTCTTTTCAAGACCAAATGCTCCAACACTAAAAGCCTTCTGAATTTTAGTAACTATAACCCCCTTATCATAAAGCTCCAACACCGCATTAGTAGACTTAAGATCGGTATCATAGTAAGCCTTCTCTATATGCCGCTCATAACGAGCATTACCAACACGCATATCCCGAATAGGAGCAGAAGGACCAAATGGTTGCACATCATCATCCAAAAAAAGCGACCCCCTAGGCTTCTTAGTTAAATTTAACTCCATATCTACACTATTATCCGCTAAGGCTAACTCACGAGTAGCCTCAAAAATTTTTCCACCATCAAAAACATTAGCTACATTAACTCTATGCTTACCACGCACCAGCAGTGAGCGGAAACCTACAATTTCATCAATAGACTTACCAAACCACTGTTCAGGCAAATCATAAATACTGGTATCCTCCCTCACAGGCGGCACAAGAGGACCAACATAAACATTAGGATAACCAACCCTGCCAATAAACACGCTAGGCGGAGACATACCGGCAATATCCTGAGTAGACAATAAAGGCACACTCTTGCTAAAATAATGCACCTTAACTATTATCGGACAACGAGTCTTACCACAAAGATTACGAGCACCCTTACAGATAATACATAAACTATCCTGACTAACACGAGCTACAAAGGGTCCATCATCCTCAATAGGTGTATGCTTTAAAATATCCTTTAACCAATCATCAGACGGACACACATTAGAGGAAGATTTAGTAGCGAAAGACATCAATAATGATAAAAATTAACAGACACAAATATGTTTTCTGCAAATAAAAACCTGAAAAATGGCTACAATATTTGCTGATTAGTAAAACAGAATAATGACTCTCGCTTCGGGATTACCCTGTTTACGTATGGTACTTTTCCTCATTAGTTCAACATATTTTGAGTTCATTTTAAAAATGTTAACATCGTTGCTTGTACTGAATATGCTTTCTCAGGTAGTTGGTTTGTCACTTTTCCTTGATTCATTATCAAGTGGCTCACGACCTTAGATTTTTCCCACACAAGTTCCAAGTATGGGTATGTCCTGAGTGGAGAGTTTTAGGCTGTGTATCTCCAGAGCTGTCTTGGTTCCCTAGTGATTTAACTTTAGGCAGTGTAGCTTTTACCGTATTACGCAGGACTTGCGGAGCCATGCTTATTGACAGCCTTTAGTATTCTCCGCTTTGTCAACATGCTGTTGTCCCCTTGACCTTTCGGTATCAGGTAAGTTGCTGTCCTTAAGGCATTTCTAAGAGCCTTATCCCGATGGTCGGAAGATTCCAATGTCAGATGACATTGCGCACGAACTTTAAGCATATGGTGAACCTGCGGACGGTTAATGGTGTTAGTATAATAAATTTGATGGAGGGGTATAGAACTGTAGAAATATATCCTCCGACAATGCTTATTGAAGGAGATGAATAAAATGGATAAGCCCAAGCTTTCAAAGGATTTTACTGTAGAGGATATACGGAAAATTCGCGATTATAACGGGGAGAGGCTCGCGGGTTGGTCGGATGAGGCTATTATTAAAGGTACAGTTATTGAGAGTGTTAATTAAATACTGTTTTTATGTTGAATATGTTGTTGATCCAAATTTTAGCATCCAAAGCAATAGTCAGATCGACCATTTGGTGCGAGCGAGAAACAACATACGTCTTCGTCTAACACATACAACACACCAACATAAAAAACGTTACTTAGCTGGGGCTCTCAAAAGAAAATACGGCGATAGCTATTCTTAACAACTACTTTGAGACATGGCTCAAATTTTTGATTTTTCTAGTGGAGGTAGAGTGGTGCCCAGTAGATGCTGGTTGATTCCATGACTGTTTGGTTGTATTGTTGTTGTTTTAGCTAGTTTTTATGTTTTGTATGTCGGTTTGGTTGTTTTGGAATGTTTGGGTTTGTTTTTGTTGTTGGTTTTTGTTTAGGATTGTTGCGTCTATTAGGTTGTGGTGTATGTCTATTCTGCAGGTTTTTTGTGGTGTGTGCTTTTTCACCTGTTGGTTGGAGGGTTGAAGTTTGCTCTTTTAGGCTTTGTAAGTAGTAGCATTTTTATGGTTTAGGGGTCGAGCAGGGTCCATGCTGCTGCGAATGCTCCAGTTTTGGCTTTTAGGGGTGTTTCTGCTCCTGCAATTATGATTACGTCTTTGGGTTGGGGTGTTATTTTTTTTAGAATTTCTTTTGAGGCTTCTTTGTATTCTTCTTCTATGTATTGGTCTGTGGATGCTACGTGTAGTCCTTTTTGGTCAGTAATGAGCACTATGGCTCTTTTTGCTCCTGCTATTATGGCGGCATCGCGTTGGTCGATGCATGATTTAATTTTGTCTTTTTGGTTTTTTATCCTAAAGGCGTAGTTGAATTCTGAGGTTGTTAATTCTGTTTTAGGAATTTCTGTTTTTTGGGGGAAAACTTGTTCAAATTGTTGCCATGTTTCTTGTCCTTTTGGTGTTAATGTGCAGCCTTTTTTGGTGTTTAAAATTAGTTCTGTCTCTTTTAGGCGTGTGATTATGGTTCTTATGGTGCCGTTTCCCACGCCGATTTTGTTTGCAAGTTTGTTTCTTCCTGTTGGGTTTTGTGAGAGTTGTTCTAAGGTGCAGTAGATGTGGAATGGTGTAAAAATGGTTGGAGGTCCAGCTGCTTTCTTATCAGCTATTGTTGTTATGAACTCTTTAAGTGATAAGACCATTTCCGCTATTCTCCTTTCTTACGTTTCTATATTTATTAAACATTCATGTTAAAAAGGTATAGGTTACACAAAAAATTTAATTATGTACCTTAATATAGTTTCCCTTTCTAAACTGTTATCCATCAAAAACTTGGCCTGCGTCTGCATAGTAGGACTGCACAGCCTAAAAAAATTATGCTAAACTAGTGTATTAATGGTTTACAAGAAAGGGTTCGATAAAGTCTTATGTCCTTATCTGATTAAACAGCTTTTATGGTAATAATTGGGTAGAGGTGGTGAAAATTGTTAAATATAAAAATGGTTAATTTGTGTATTAGTTTGTGGTGTAGTGTATAGCGGTGTGGTTTTGTTAGTTTTTTTCGTAGTTATGTCATTGTGGGTGTTATTGTGTGTAATCCTGTTATTTTTCATGTCTATGTTGTTTGATGTTTTAGAAAAATAAATAACTTGCAATCATAGTATATTATGTGCGGACACGGAAACAAGAATGTGGTTGCCTTGTTAGTGGGCTGCTCTTTCTTTTCCCTTATCCGTGTCAGTTATGATGTTGTGTAATTTGCGTATTTTATGTTCTGTAATTTGTTGGGTTATTTTGTAATGAAGTGTGTGGCGTGAGTTGTTTTAAGTGGTGGGTGTTGTTGTTGGTGTGGTTTGGGGTGTGGTTGTTGGTTTTGTTGTGTTTTATCTGTAAATATGTTCAACTAATGATTAATTTAAGTTAAGGCTAGGTTTAAATAACTTGGTTGGATAATACATCCATATGAATTAGTTGTAACTGGAGAGTATGATAAAAATTGAATATTAAACCTAAATCTAAAATGCGTAACCTTCATAGAAATTTGTTGTCCACTTCTTTGTTGGTTATTTTGTTAATTGCTTGTTTGTCTTC
>WRGM01000111.1 GCA_009787175.1 Candidatus Bathycorpusculum fermentans
TGAGGTTACTAGTGCTAAAATCGAAGACTATATCAATCGAGCTTGAAAGCAATGGATACCTACCTCGTAAGAGGTAGGTAGTTCATTTTTTCAGTGGATATGTTCAGTTTTGAGTACTAAGTTTTGGTGTTGAGAGCTGTTTTTGTGTGTAAAGGTTCATGTTTGTCTTTGTGTTTTTATCAGGTAATCTTTATATCAAAATCGTTATTTCATAAAGTGTTGCTGAATCTGTTAGTTGATAAATATTCTTTGGTGTGTATATATGCCCTATAAGAGCTCAAAGCAGGATTTGCTGGATGTTTTAGTGTTAGAGTGGGCTCTACAGGTGAAGAATTATAGGTTGACTCTTGATAGGCGTCGTTGTGTTGGTTGTCAAATTTGCAGTTTAGCTTGTTCTAAGGGTGCTATTACGGTTGAAAAAACGTCTAAATCTGCTGATAGGGCGTTAAAGCCGCTTGTTGATATCGACTTGGATAGATGCAATTTTTGTGGTGTATGTGATGTAACGTGTCTTTATGGTGCTATTAATGTAACTGTAAATGGTACGCGTAATATGGCGCTTATTTTAAATGAGAGCTACCCAAAAATTAGTAGAGTAATTACTCTAGACACTAAGTTGTGTCTTAAGGATTGTTTTGAATGTGAAAATGTTTGTCCTTGGCAATTAATTAAAGTGTCTCATGTTGGGTTCGATGGACAACCCGTACAAAATGTTAATCTGCTCTCTCCTACGGCAAAGCGGCGTGTTAGAGTAAGTGTTGATATTCAAGAAAATTATTGTCCAACGTGTAAAATCTGTGAGGTAAAGTGTCCTTCTAAAACTTTAAAAGTTAGAAAAATTTTTGAAGGAAAAATCCTTATAAATACTGACAAATGCCCCTCTGACTGCCATGATTGTGTAGATGTCTGTCCTGTGCCTAATGTTTTAACAGTTAACACGGCAAGAAAAGTTGACATAGCCGAGCTCTATTGCACTTATTGTGGTGCATGTAAAAATGTTTGTCCTGTTCCTGAGGCGTTAATGGTTAGGCGCACTAAAGTTGCTCATACCCGTGTTCATTCAGGTGCATGGAATAAGGCGTTGGAAAAGCTTACCAGTAAACAGGCTGGTGTAAAGGAGCTTAAGGCAGTTACTTCTCTAAAGAAGAGAAATGTAATAATTAAAAGGCTGCGGGATGAAATAGATAGATGACAAAGGTTAAGAATAATTTGTCGACTTTCGACGAGTTGCGTGTAGGCGTTTTTGTTTGCCATTGCGGCTTAAATATTGCTGGAACTGTAGATGTTCATGAAGTTGCTAATTACGCTAAAACTCTGCCAGATGTAGTTTTTGTTAAAGAAAATCGTTATACCTGCGCAGACCCTGGACAAGAAGAAATTAGAAAAGCTATAGTACAAAATAGTTTAAATCGTATAGTTATAGCTGCCTGCTCTCCGAGAATGCATGAGCCTACTTTTCGTCGTACAGTTGCTGAAGCGGGTCTTAACAGTTTTCTATACGAAATGGCAAATATACGCGAATTCTCCTCCTGGTGTCATCAAAATAATCCTCAAGAGGCAACAGAGCGAGCAAAAGACGCTGTCCATATGGCTGTAGCTAAAGTGCGCCTAATGCAGCCTTTGCAGCCTTTTGAGGTGCCTGTAACCCGTAGTGCTCTTGTTATCGGTGGTGGTATAGCGGGTATTAGTGCTGCTTTAGATTTAGCTGAGCAAGGCTTTAGAGTGTATTTGCTTGAAAAGTCTCAGAGTATAGGCGGTTATATGGCGGCTCTTGATAAAACTTTTCCAACTCTTGACTGTAGTATATGTATTGAGGGTCCAAAAATGGTGGACTGTGCTAGGCATCCTAATATTACAATTTTTGCCTACAGTGATCTTGTTAAAGTTGACGGATATGTTGGAAACTTTAAAGTGTTAATCCGCAAAAATCCCCGGTTTGTTCTTTCTGAAAAATGTACAGGCTGTGGTGAGTGTAAGGATGTTTGTCCTATTGAGTATCCAAATGAGTGGGATTTTAATCTTGGCACTCGTAAGGCTATATCTGTACCCTTTGATCAAGCCGTTCCGCTAGTTTACACAGTTAACCGTGATTATTGTATTGAATGCTATAAGTGTACCGAAAAATGTGGTGAACGTCAGGCTATAGATTTTGACCAAAAACCTGAAGAAATAGAAATTGACGTTGGCACTATAATTGTCTCTACAGGATATGACATTTACGAACCATATGATATGCCCCTTTTAGGATACGGAAAATATCCAAACGTAATTACCAGCCTAGAGTTTGAACGCTTAATTTTAGCCGCCGGTCCCACAGGCGGCCGTGTCATACGACAATCCGATGGACAAAAACCGCATAAAATCGCCTTCATATTATGCGTAGGCAGCCGAGATAAAAACAGGTATCCTTACTGCAGTAATTACTGCTGCATGTACACATTAAAACATGTAGTGCAGCTTAAAGAAAAATACAAAGAGGATATAGAAGTTACCGTTTTCTACATGGACATACGCAGCCAGGGAAAAGGGTATGAAGAATTCTATGACCGAGCTCGCGAAAGAGGCATAACATTCATACGCGGAAGAGTAGGCAAAATAAACGAAAACCCAGATACTCATAATTTGACAGTACACGCCGAAGACACCCTGCTCGGCGAAACCGTAGAAATTGAAGCTGACATGGTAGTTCTAGCGACAGCATCCATACCTAAGAAAGACTCTGCCCAGCTTGCCCATATACTAAACGTTTCCCGAGGACAAGACGGCTTCTTTATGGAAGCCCATCCTAAACTAAAACCCTTAGACGCCCCAACAGACGGCATATTCTACGCCGGAGCCTGCACAGGCCTAAAAGACATACCATACAGCGTCTCACAGGGCAGCGGAGCAGCCTCAAGAGCAGCAGCTATTATATCAAAACAAAAATGGAAAATCGAACCCATAGTATCTACAATTAACCAGACTAAATGCACAAGCTGCGGCGCATGCGTTAAAACATGCCCCTATGGCGCAATTAAACATGAAATAGACAAACCAGCAAAAATAATCACTGCCAGCTGCCACGGCTGCGGAACCTGCGTCGCCGACTGCCCCACACACGCTATAACACAGATGCACTTCACAGATGCCCAAATAACCGCCCAAATACACGCAGCCCTACAAAATAAACCTGAAAAAAAAATTTTAGCCTTCCTCTGCAACTGGTGCAGCTATGCTGGAGCCGACCTAGCCGGCATTAGCCGATGCGAATATCCCCCAAATGTACGAGTCATACGCGTCATGTGCAGCGGACGAGTATCTAAAGAATTCATACTAGAAGCCCTACGCCTAGGTGCAGGCATGATAATGATAGGCGCATGCCACCTACCCTATGACTGCCACTACATAAACGGAAACCACAAAATGAAAACAAGAACAGACAACCTCAAAAATATGCTAACAAAAATAGGCATGAGCCCCGAGAGACTCCGAGTCGAATACATCTCAGCCGCCGAAGGCATACGATACGCCGAAATAATAAAAGAAATCGAACAACAAAGAAAAACCCTAGAAAACAAAATAAACGAAGAAACAGAAAAACTCAAACCCACAATAGAACACATACTAAACAAACAACAACTTACCTAACGTCTAACTCTCCTATAAGATACGTCCCTGAAACATCAACAATATGAACACGCAACACCCTACCTAACAAATTATGCTCACTTTTAACAACAACCGGCTTGTAAGCAAAATTACGACCAACCCATGACCCCTCTAGTTTACCCGCCTCATCTACAAAAACCTCACCACTCCAACCCAGCCACCGTTTATTTCTCTCAAACGACAACTGCTTAACTAATAATGCAGCCCTAACACTCCTCTGCTTAACAACCTCAGGTAACACCTTACCCTCACTTATCTCCGCCGCCAAAGTCTTAGGACGAGCAAAAAATTTAGACACATTTGTAACATCAGGCCTAACATCCCTCAACAACTGAAGCGTATTTTCAAACGCATGCTCCGTCTCCCCCGGAAAACCCACAATAACATCCGTCGCCAACGTCAAATCCGAAAAAACCTCTCTAAAAGCGGCAACTGACTCTTTAAATTCCTCTACAGTATAGAACCTCCGCATTTTTTTAAGCACCTGATCATCACCACTTTGAATAGGAAAATGCAGAAACTTGAAAACCTTAGGACTCTTAAAAGCCTCAATAAGCTCTGACTGCATATCAACTATCAAATTAGGCGTCATCATACCAACCCTGACCCTGAAATCCCCCTCCACCTCACAAACAGCATAAAGAAGATCCGCAAGATTCCTATTCATATCCCGCCCATAAGCCGCAGTATCTTGAGATGTCACCCAAAACTCACAAACACCCTCAGCAACATCAGACTTTACACGCTGAATCACTTCAGATATGTCGTAACTCCGCAATTTTCCTCTAGCAAAAACAACTGCACAATATGAACACGAGCCAAGGCAGCCTAAATTTATTGGTAAAATGCTAACAAATGGGTTCGTGTTAATTTTAGGCAGGGTTAATTTAGGTTTTTCTTCTTGAAATACTTGATGCAGATCTGTAATTTTTTCGTCGTTTGCTACTTTATTGACTAGCTCAATTATACCCTCGCCAATTGCTGGACCTGCAATACCGTCAAACTGTACTTCTTGTTTAAGACGTTCTAAGCTTATTTTTGGCAAACAGCCTATTATTATGACTTTTTTTGTTTTTGGTGCTTGTTTTATAGCGTTTATTATGCGATTTTCTGTTGGTCCTTTTACGGCGCAACTGTTGAATATTATAATGTCTGCTTCTGCACTTGCGGTGATTTGATATCCTTGCTTTGTTAGAATTCCTGTTATTGTTTCACTGTCTGCTGTATTTGCTGAACAGCCGTAGGTCTTGATGGCAATTTTCATGTATTTATCACGTTGTTTAGTGTTGTAGAATGGTTCATTAAGTAATAAAACTTGAGGGTTGTGTGTTGCTGTTTTTAACATTTATTTGCTTTTTTATGTATATGGATTTATAAAGAGTGCAACCAACATGTTATCTACATATTAACTGCATAATATGTAGATATATAGTTTACCAAAACATAATTCGTTCACTAAGAGGGGAACATAATAATGAAACTAATTACATTACACTTACCTGAACCTTATATAAAAGCTTTAGAGCAACTTGTAGATGAAAGACACTATCCAAACCGTGCAGAAGCAATCCGTGTCGCAATCCGAGACTTAATCAGCGAAGAAGTATGGAGACGAAGAACCGATGACTAAACCTGAAGAACTACTCAAAGGTCGCATAGACGAAAGCTTTGAAGACACAAAAATCGAAATCACACAAGAACTCATAGATAACGCTCTACACCTCTGCACATCAGGATGCCTCCCTTTTGACACAGAGGACGAAATTATTATTTCCCCTAAAAAACATGTGGTGAAAACTAAAATGACAAAAAAAACTCAACTAGAACAAGCCACACAACAACTCTATGATCTGGAAAGCTGTCACATAGCCGAAGAAACTATGGATGTAGATTTAGGTCTCTACCAGATGGAAGACTACTAATTTTTCCTCCATTTTCACTTGTTTATACTTGTTTAAGATATTAGTTTTGCAATGTTTTTGTTACGTGGGACACAGAAATAGTCTGCTACAGGATTGCATTTTGTTCGGAAAAGATGCAGATGGGGTTTGGTGTATACGTATTCGGTTAATGTCTCTGCGTATCCCATGCCTTTGGCGAAAACCAGCTCTGCTTCATCGTAGATCTTTAAAAATTTTGGTGAAACCTCTTTTTTAAGCAGTCCAACAGCGTTGGCTCCGGTGGTTATAACTTCGTCTGCAAGTTTATCTATGTTGGAGATTTCTACGTCTTCCATTGTGGCGTCATTAATTATTGGTCCACCTTTAACGACGTATATGACTCTTAATCCCATTGCCTTTAGTTGTTCGACAAGGAGGGAGTCAAAGATTATTTCACCTGCGTTGTCGGCAAGAAATAGGACGTTGCTTGACTTTTTGGTTATTTCATATGCTTTGTCTATGTCGTCTATAGCTAAGTCCTTAGCGGCGTTTCTAAATGTTTTAGCTAAGTCTTTTATGGTAAATTTGTGTCCGGGTATGTCAAATTCCATTATGTTGCCTACTATTGAACATAGGCAGGCTTTTTTGAATCTTTCTTGTTGAGTGTAACCTGAGTATACAAATTTTTTAGCTTGCGGTAATAGTTTAAGCGCTTTTTCATTAGCTACTTTTTTTATGTATTTATACGGATCCGGATTGCTGGTTAATTGTTGAATTATATGGTCTCTTTTGGTGCATATGTCTGCGGCAACGGTGGATGGTTTAAAGCTGCGGTTTAAAAGTTTTACAACTTCTGACATACATCTGAAACGCAGAGCAGGGTTCGTGGTGGCTTGATAAATTTGTATTTGTGCTCGAGAGAGTATGCATGATGCGCATTCTGGTTCAACTTTCAAAGTAACTCACTGCTATCCTTATTGTTGTAGTGTTGCATTGGCAAATGAGCATAAAATGTTATAGGGGTCTTTTGCTTTAACGATGCCGCTTGCAACTAGGACTCCTAATGTTCCAAGTTTTAAGGCAATTGTAACATCTTCTGCTTGACTTATACCTGCGCCACATAGAATTGGCATGCTTTTATCTACTTTATGCACTAAAGCAACAGTGTCTGTTATAACCTCAGGTTTAGCCTTAGATACGGGAATTCCTGTGCCTATAAGCTCTGGCGGCTCAATAGAGGTTATATCTGGCCTTAAAGCTGCCACAGCAGCACTAGTAGCTGGATTATTCGCACAAACACACGTTAAAAGTCCTTTTTCCTTAGCTAACTCTATTGAGGATTGAATATCTCTTAAGTAAAGCTGCCTCTCAGAATGATTAATAAGCGTACCAGCAGTCCCTGTCTCTTTTACTGCCTCGGCAAGAATGTGACCGGTACTATTGCCTGGCTTTATATGGTCAAGATGTTGAGCAAAAACAGGAATTTCTACAGACTCAACTATTTTAGCTAAATCAACAAATTGAGGAACAACTATAATCTGCACACCCGTCTCCTTACTAGCTCTCTCAGCCTGTTTTGCAAGTTCCACAGCTCTTTTACCTGTAGATTCAATAAAAGTTTTAAAATTTACAATAATCATAGGCTCATTTAGCTTCAACATTTTCTCTCACATTAACGTTAAACGTACTTACTGCTTTTAATATTTGCCATATAAAACCCTTAAAATATGGCTTAACATAGCGACGCGGATACTGTTAGTCTACTTTTGCATAGTTGTTCTAAATGTATTTTGTAATCAATTTTTCATGTAAAAAAGCTGGTAACACTTATCTTAGTGAGCATCTTCAATCGTATCTCAAAAGATGAGATAACTATGGGAAATCTTACAGTAGCTGTTTTAGGCAATGATGGTTATGCAGGTAATCTTGGCAAAAAAGGAACTTCAACAGATATTACATTTTATAATCTAAAAAAGAATGACGACGCAGTCACATTTATTGAACCCTCACGTTACCCCGAACGCCTAGCCCCCCTATATTACGCCGTTTCATTAGCGCAAAAAGCCGTTATAGTTGTTGATGAAGTAAACTCTACACTGGGTGAATGCCTAGTAATGTTACAAGTCGCTGGCATAAAAAGCGGCTACTTTGTACTACGCAACTATATTTCAAAAGAAAAAATTTTCCCCCTAATTAAGGGAACAAGCCTTGAAAACTTTGAAATAATAAACGATGACCCCATACAACTCCGAGAACAACTCTTAACAGACGCAGCAAAACAAGCCACTCCACAATTAACTGCAGGACAACCAGCAGTCGGCATAGTACCTGTTGACCACGCCTTTAACGTTAAAGGAGTTGGCGTAGTCGTACTAGGCGTTGTAGCTAACGGCTTTATCCAAAAACACGCAAACCTAAATGTGCTACCTACTGGAAAAACAGCCCAAATACGCTCAATACAAAAACATGACGAAGAACATGACCTCTCATATGAAGGCGACCGCGTAGGTTTAGCCCTAAAAGGAATAGATGTTGAAAGTCTAGATAGAGGCACCATTTTAACTAATGATCCATCAGTTAAAACCAGTAACACATTGAAATGTGAAGTACAATTAGTAAAATACTGGTCTTCTCCACTTAAACAAGGCATGGTTATGCATATTGGGCACTGGACACAATTTCTCACAGCAAAAGTAGAAACAGTTTCAGAAGAAGCAGACTTTAGAAAAACAACAGCAACTCTAACACTAGACAAACCCCTTGCTTACCGAACAGGCGACAGAGCAGTACTTATGTACCTAGAAGGCGCAAAACTACGAATCGCAGGCAACATAACAATATCCTAACTTTAACCAATAATAATACAACGTAAATTAAAAAAACTATGCTGATAAACTTATATCATTACAAACAAAATAACTGATACCGGTGTTTGTTATGAAAAAAGAAACCAAAATCGGCATGCTCATGTTCGCAGCAGCTTTAATAATACATCAACTTCACATGTCATACTTAATATTTGGTATACTATTAGGTGTGTGTCTATGCTTTCTACTCATCAGCGCACTCCCTGAAAAACATTACAACACAATAAAATTATTCAAACGAAAAATACGCAAAACAACCGCAAAAAAAAGAAAATAATGATACATTTTCTTAAAACCATCAAAAAACTGCTAAATTTCTCTATTTCAACCAGATTTTAACCTACAAAGAATAAAACAATACCTAAAATCGTCATTTTTTGTATATTTAATTTTGATTGGTGGGCCGAGCCGGATTTGAACTGGCGACCTTTCGATTATCAGTCGAACGCTCCAGCCGTGCTGAGCTACCGGCCCACATTTTTAGATGTGACTTATCTAAATAATGTTGTGGGTTTATAAAAATAGCGGATTTTTTCACACCGTAACACATGACAACTAGCAAATAAGAGAGTTTTCACTTATAGGGAGATAAAGCTATTGTTTGAATTTGAGTGGAGATATCAGGTGTTGTTAGGTTTTTCCACAGTTTTAACGA
>WRGM01000112.1 GCA_009787175.1 Candidatus Bathycorpusculum fermentans
TTTTCAGACAAACACTATTTACACCTAACCATAATCTTGTTTACAAGGTTACCACAAACACCTTAATCTCCCTATCGGTGAAAACTCTCAAAACTATATCTAACCTGTGAGCTATCTTTGTATTAAAGTACCAACGTTTTGTCCATTTGCCGCTAAAAGCAGGTTTTCAGGTTTAAACCCGTTAAAAACAATTAATTTTAGACAATTACGCTTTAAAACATCAATAGCAACAGAGTCTATTACTTGATGAATCCCCACTTTATGCTCACTATGCTCAAGCACACAGGTTAAGTCATCAAAAGTCATCTCATCCAATTTTACAGCATCAGAAAATTTACGCGGATCCTTAGTGTAAACACCCTCCTGATCAGTCCCCTTAATCAACAAATCCGCATGCAAACGCTCAGCTACAAGAGCACCCACAGCATCAGTTGTATGCCCCGGCTTTAAACCACCCATTACAACAATCTTTCCCTGCACAAAACACTCAGCCGCCTCATCAAGAGTAGTAGCCACTTTACCACATCCTAAATTTCCAAGTTTTTCCATAAATAACTGCGCGTATAATCGTGAAACGGATATAGCTATACGATCCTGAGCATCTGGTTTGAGATTTAGATTTTTTGCAATGTTTATAAATTCTCGCGCAAGAGTTCCACCTCCTAAAATGACCGCGATTTCATGTCCTTGCAGTCTAATTTGCTCTATTAAATGAGCATATTTATTCATCAAATCTATGTTAACAGGAGAGGCTATAACTGAGCCACCGATTCGGATAACTAGGCGCGTCAATAATTATCACTCTTATAGGTACAGCATGTTTTTATTAAAATAGTTACTGCCAGTTAGCAAACGTTATTATCTTAAAAATTGGTATTAAAGCTAATGTGGCAGAAATTCATTGATTCAGAAAGCAACTATGGTAATTGAGCCTATAGCCCCCTTTGATTTAGCAACAAGTTCACTTGTTTTTATAGATGGAAATAGATGTGTTAGAACTTATCAAGATGGTTACTTTTCACAGGTTATAGATATTGGCAATAGGCGTGTCTGGGCAAAACTTACCTCAAATGGTTGTATTAATAAACCAAAGTTAATACTTGAATTATATACAGAGGGTTCATGTTTTTCAGAGGAAGAAAAACAGCAAGCTATGAAGGTAATTGCTCACATTTTTAGTTTAGATATGCCATTGAAACCTTTTTATGACAATGTAAAAGGAGATGCTATTATGTCGCAGGTGACTGAGAGATTGTGTGGTTTCAAGTTTCCTACTACGCCTACGGTTTTTGAGTCTCTTATAGATGCTATAGTGGAGCAGCAGATTTCTATTAAAGTTGCGCGTAGTATTGAGGAGAGGCTAGCGGTTATGTTTGGGGAGTCTGTGGTTGTGGGTGGTGAAGAGTTTTTTGCGTTTCCATCAGCTGCGGCTTTGGTGGATGCTGGTGTTGAGGGGGTTAGGCGGGCTGGGTTGAGTTTGCGTAAGGCGGAGTATATTTATGGTGTAGCTCAGCTTGTTGTTTCTGGGGGTTTGGATTTGGAGGGGTTAAAGGGTTTTTTAGATAAGTCTGTGGTTACTGTGTTGGATGGTATTCGTGGTATAGGTGTTTGGACTGCGGAGCTTACTATGCTTAGGGGTATGCGCCGGTTTGATGTTTTGCCGGCGGATGATTTTGGTTTGAGGCGTGTTATTTCTCGTTATTACTGTGTGAGCAGGGTGATTAATGCGTTGGAGGCGAGGCAGATTGCGGATGCGTGGGGTGCGTGGAAGGGGTTGGCTGCGTTTTATTTGATTATTGCTGAAGGGAAGAATATTGTTTTAGGTTTTTAGTGTATTAATCGTTTTTTCATAAGGTTAATACTCAATAGGAAAAATATTGCCGCTATAATGATTATCCATATGATGCCTAGTGGGATTAGTGTTTGCGTGTTTAAGCTAAGTAGTGTTTCTGTTGAGCCGGTTAGTGTGCTGCGTGTGAGGTTTACTATATGTGTTAAGGGTAGTACGGTTAGGGCTATGGCTTGTGCTGTTTGGGGTAGGGAGGAGAGGGGGAAGAATGTTCCGCTTAGAAATAGCATAGGCGTAATAAGTAGGAACATAGGGTAGTTGAAGAAGTCTATGTTGGGGGCTATTGCTGTAAAGCACATAGCTATGGCAGAGAACATTAAGCCGCCGAAAAATGCTATTAGGGGTATTAGTAAAAAGTATGGAGCAGTTATTAATGGTTGAGCTGTAAAGAGACCGGATATTGCTATTACTACGAGGACTAGGGAGCTATTTATTACTCCTCGTGTGGCTCCCCAAAGTAGTTCACCTGCTACTACTTCTTCAAGGCTAATAGGTGTAGCTACTATAGCGTCAAAAGTTTTCTGGTAGTACATGCGTACAAATGAGCCATATGTGCAGTCTAAAAAGGAGCCGTGCATTAAGGAGATAGCTACAAGTGCAGGCGCGATAAAGTTAATGTAGGAAACGCCGTTAATTTCAGGGATAAATCCGCCTAAGCCAAAGCCAAAAGCGAAAAGATACAATACGGGTTCAAGCATAGAGGGTAAAAAGTTTACGCCTATAGTTTTTCTAAATACATCAGCGTTTCTTTGCCAGACTTTCCAGACGTTTGAGGAAAGTTTGGGTATGCTAAATTTTGCAGGTGACTTACGAATATTTACCTCAGTCAACTTCTCTAAGTCCCCTTCCGGTTAATTTTAGAAATACATCTTCAAGATTTGCCTTACGAATGGTAAAATTTTGTATTCTATGCTCATGCAGAAAACTTTCAAATACACCATAAGGCTTAGGCGTGAAAACCTGCATAAGCTCACCTACTACTTCAACCCGGGCGTCAGAAAATGTTTCTTTAATAATAGGAATTAAGGCTTCATTATAGTCAAGCTCAAGTACCGTCTCGCCTATATACCGCTTAATTAGCTCCTTAGGTTTGCCGTCTTCAATAATTTTACCATGATCAACAATTATAATACGATCACAGAGAATCTCTGCTTCATCCATATAATGAGTAGTTAGAATAATAGTTACCTGTAGCTTTTTAAGTTGACGAATAGCATCCCAAACAAGATGCCGCACCTGCGGATCAAGCCCTGTAGTAGGCTCATCAAGCAGCAAAACCTGTGGATTATTCAAAAGCGCACGGGCAAAAATAAGACGCCGCTTCATATCGGTAGATAAAGCCTCAACACTCATATCACGCTTCTCTTGCAACTGAAAAAACGCAAGCTGCTCATCAGCCCGCTTCAAAGCATCAACTTTAGAGATACCAAAATAGCGAGCATAAACAACAAGATTCTCAACAACAGAAAAATCAACATCCAAATTATCCTCCTGCGGAGCTACACCCACAACACACTTAATCTCCCTATCATCAGCCTGAACACTAAAACCGGCAATAGACAAATTACCAGATGTAGGCGGCAAAAAACAATACATCATACGCACTGTAGTCGTCTTACCCGCACCATTTGGACCAAGAAAACCCACACACTCCCCACGATAAACCTCAAAGTCAACACCATCAACAGCTACAAAATCGCCATACCGTTTAGTTAAACCTGTAGCCTTTATTATAACATCACGCGTTTCTTGAGAGAAAATATTCCACTCCACAGACAGCTAAATTCAAACGATCATCACACTTCAGCTTTCTTCAAAAAGTCTTTTGCAACATCAAGATTTAATTTATAAAAAATGCCAGTGATGGCAGAGGCTACTATAGCACTTATAGCAACACAGATAAATGGGTTTATACTTGGGAAAACCATACCAAATTCTCCTAGAAGTATAGGGAGTATTAAGAGCATAGTTGGCGCTAAAATTGCAAGAGCTGTAAGGGCACAGGCTACCATACTTATTAGCATCCAAGATTGTCGAATCATGCGTGGTTTGGGAATTTCTATAAAGTCAGCTCCTCTAAAACCAGTATATAATGAAACAGCACCTAAAGCAAAAAGCAAAAACAAAGCCTCCAAGATTGCTACACTTAACATTGTCAGAGTTGGTTTAAATATTATTGCTCCAATGGTTCCTGTGACAACTAATATAATTAATCCGAAGAGCATTGTGAGGAAATATTTGCTTTTCACAAGGTTTTTAGCGCTTATAGGTGAGGCGTAAATTCTCCATATTGCCTGACCCTCTTGACCTATTATGAAACTGCCAAGCATATAGGACATAAAGGATACTGGAAGAAGAAAAATCATAGCAAAAGGCATTAGAAAATCTACAGAGGCTGTACCAGCCGCATCTGTTGAGCCAAAGGAGGGCATAAAAGATATAACCATAAAGACGATAGGTGTAATAAACACTGGAATTAGCTCTTTACGTCGGGTAAATGCTTTAATGTCTTTGCTAATTATAGCGGCTTCTATAGTTGAAAAACCAAGTTTACCTAAAATACCGGTTTTTGGGGTGTAAGTGCCGCTTTGAATTTTTATTGCAGGCGGTTCATAGAGACCGAAGCGTTTGTTTAAGAGCACCGCTAAGGCGTATAGGGCGCTTATGAAGGCTATGGATAAGAGTGTGTACATTAGACCTAATAGTGCGCTTCCTGATATGAAAAAGTTTGACAACGCAAGACCTAACCAGATGAATGGGATATAAAATAGGGATCCTTGGATGTTAGTTAATGTTTGAAGGATATCGCCTGCGCTTGTGATGACTGTGAGATATATTACGTAAAATATGATAAAGAAGGCGAGTGTACCTATGAAGCGTATCCATATGGCGCTTTTTCCGCCTGATTTATGAACAGCCCCCATAGAGCGTACTTGGAGTACACGTATAATTTCTGTAAGAATGCTTGTTAGAAACGCCGCGGCGAACATAGCTATAGAGGTAGCTATAGCTAAAAGAAGCAGACCATTGAAGAGAGAGAACACTAAAATCGCCGAAGAAGCAAACAAAACGATTCCTAAGGGGATACCAAGTATACTTGCGATAACAGATGCTAAAGTATGTTCCTGCCAAGTTATAGGCAGCCAGTAAGGAGCTTCAGCTTGCATTTTAACGCCGCTACGCTGCAGCTGGTAAAGCATACCCATAATGGTGCTAGTTATAAGAATAATTGTTGGAAGAGTAACAAATACGTATGGTGCATAGCTTTGAATGTCAACACCTATAGCGTCAGGTAAAATGCCAGATAGAAACAGGGCAAAAACGCCTGCTACAACGCCTATTACGACAGCTAGCAAGTATGGCCAGTAGGCAGAAAAACGGTTTTCTTTATATTTAGAGGGATTAGTACCTCTTAATAGTCGCCCTGATTTTCGTTCAACCTGTATTAGGTGGTAAACGTTTTTCCAGTTCATTTAACAAGTTCCTCAACAACAGCTTTCAAGTCTTCAGTTCCAGTAAGTTTGAGGAAAATATCTTCAAGACCTGAACCAGGTAAACTTGCTCTCTGCTGCAACTCTTCCATGTTACCAAGGGCTAAAAGATTACCCTTATACATAATAGCAATCTGACCACTTAACGCCTGAGCAATCTCTAAAACATGCGTAGTTATAATAGTAGTCACACCCTGAGCCTTTAACCCTGCAAGAATATCTTTGACAATTCTTGCACTCCTAGGATCAAGAGCATTAAGCGGTTCATCTAAAATCAACAATTTAGGTTTATGCATAAAAGCGGCGATTAGAGAGATTTTCTTTTTCATACCATCTGAGTAACTATTTATCATATCACCCTCTCGGCCTTCAAGTTGCAAAGCTTTAAGATACTCAGTTATTCTCTGACGTTTCTCATCCGCGGATAAACCGTAAATGTCACCTATAAAGTCAAGATATTCAAGGCCTGTTAAAAACTCGTAAATACTTGGCGACTCTGGAACATATCCTACAAGGCGTTTTACTTCTACAGGATTCTGTTGAACATCAATGCCTAAAACATTAACAGAGCCAGCAGTTGGTGCAACTAGACTCATTAACATTTTCAAAGTAGTAGACTTTCCCGAACCGTTAGGACCTAGTAAACCAAAAATTTCACCCTGCCTAATGCTTAAGCTAAGGTCATTTACAGCAACAAGCTCATTATAACATTTAGTGACATTTTTAAGTTCAACAGCTAACTGACTCATGGATAACGCTCCCCTAATTTATAGGACATACTACAGTTATTAAATTTAACTGAACATAAGATAAAACAAATACAAAACAAAGCCAGGTTATAGCAACAAAAATAGCGCTAAATAGAAAACAAAATAACAACTTTTTCTTGCTGTCAAGTTATTGATAAAAAAATGTTATCATGCTACAGGCTCGATACATGTTTAAATAAAAGTTTGTAGATGTCTGTTAAAGTTATCAAGTGTCTAGATATGGCATAAGATAGTTTATGCTTAGTTAGAATCAAGACACAGATGCATTTGGTATTAAAGCATCAAGTGCCTCTATGAGATTAAGTGTAGGTAGACAAAAGAAGTAGCAGTGTAATTTGGAGGAGCAAATCAAGTGAAGCTAATTTATGTTGCAATAGACGGTATGGGAGACCTTCCAATTAAAGCGTTAGACAATAAAACGCCTTTAGAAGCAGCTGAAACACCAAATCTTAACGCGTTAGCTCAAAACGGCAAAACAGGATTAATGTATACTGTCGGCAAAGGTATTGCCCCTGAAAGCGACGCAGCTGTAATTTCACTTTTAGGTTATGACCCATTTAAATACAGCACTGGTCGAGGCGCAATTGAAGCAGTCGGCGCTGGAATACCCATAAAAGACGGCGACTTAGCCCTCCGATGCAATTTCGCCACAGTAAGCGAAAATAATAATCTGCTTGACCGCAGAGCAGGAAGAACACTTACCACACAAGAAGCTACAGAATTAGCTAACATAACAAATCAAGAAATTAAACTTGAAAAATACCCAGCAACATTCGAACTCAAAGCTACATTAGGACATCGCGCAGTACTTGTCATAAGAAGCAAAGACAAACCCCTATCAGGCAAAATATACAACAGCGACCCCGCATACGCCATAGTAAACGGGTTAGGCGTAGCACAATCTAAAGTAGACATGACCCTAAAAACAGTCACACCACTTGATGACACAGAAAGCGCAAAAAACGCGGCAAAGCTTACAAATGAAATTATAATTAAAACGCATGAACTCTGGGAAGAGCACCCAATTAATATAAAACGTGCCGCAGAAGGTAAACTAAAAGCTAATGTACTCCTAACCCGAGACGCATCTAGCATAGTACCTAAATTCTTCAACATAAACCAGTACTACAATGTAAAATTTGCAGCTCTAGCAGATATGCATACAGAGCTTGGCATCGCCAAACTCGCAGGCATGGATGCCACCCTCCTACCACCACCGTCAGGAGATTTACAACATGACTATGATGTACGTGTTAAAACTTTAATAGACATGTTACCAGAGCATGACTGTTTTTACATTCATCTTAAAGGTCCTGATGAACCAGGACATGATGGCAATTATAAACTAAAAACTCAAATAATAGAGGCAGTCGACAAATACTTCTTTGGACCATTATTAAAGCAGATTTCACTTAAAGACACACTTATCTGTGTTACCACAGACCATGCAACACCATGCGACCTGAAAATACATAGCGACACACCTGTACCTCTGCTAATTTCAGGAAACAGTTTAGGTAAAGAAAAAGAAATAAAGTTTTGTGAACGCGAATGCGCCAAAGGCAGCTTAGATCCACTTGAACACGCTTATATAGTAATGCCTAAACTAATAGAACAATGCAAAAATAATCAACCCTCTAATATATTTCCACAATTTTAAACCATAAAAAACTATTTTTAAAGAAAAAAGAAGAAAAAATAGAGAATTATGCTTTTCCTGAACTGCCAAATAGGCGCATTTTACCTTTTGCAACCTCTTTCATAGCGTCTTTAGCAGGACCTAAGATTTTGCGTGGGTCAAACTCTTTGGGTGAGTTAGTTAAAACTTCACGAACGGTAGCAGTGAAGGCTAAGCGCAGATCAGTGTCTATGTTAATTTTTGCAATACCCAACTTTATTGCCTGCTGTAATTGATCTTCTGCAACACCCTTTGCTCCGTCAAGAGCTGCACCATATTTTGCTGCTTTCTCACATATCCACGCTGGAACACTAGAGGCTCCATGTAAAACTAGTGGGACGGTAACTTTTTCGTTGATTAATTTTAGGCGTTCGAGATCGAGTTTTGCTGCGCTTTTAAATTTGTAAGCACCATGTGAAGTACCTATTGCTACGGCAAGTGTATCTATACCGGTTTTTTCTACAAATTCAACCGCAGTATTTGGATCGGTTAGTATAGCATCTTTTTCTTCTACACTTCTCTCCTCTACACCGGCAAGTTTACCAAGTTCAGCTTCAACAGAGACCCCTGTAGCATGGGCATAATCAACCACACGCTTAGATACGGCAACGTTTTCCTCAAAACTTAGAAAAGACCCGTCAATCATAACGGAGGTAAAACCTGCATCAACACATTTAATTGCAGTCTCATAATCCTCGCCATGATCAAGATGCATAGCCAAAGGCACCGCAGCCTCCTCACCCGCACGCTTCACAATACTTGTAATGTAGCCCATGCCAGCATATTTTATAACACTAGGAGTAATTTGAAGTATAGCAGGAGACCTTTCCTCCACAGCAGCCTCAACTATAGCCTTTACACTCTCAAGATTTTGAACATTAAACGCGCCAATAGCATAGCCACCCAATCGAGCAGCAACCATTAACTCTTTATTTGTAACAAGCACTCAAATTCACACTCCAACGTACAATTAACAATAATCTATAATACAAAAAACCTTCATATAATCCTTATCTCAAAAAATCATCAAACTAAAAACAAACAAAAATCTCAAAAAATGAATTTTTGAAGTTATACTTCAATTTGTATCGTTGTACCCATTATGCTTTTTTTCTTGCTTTACTGGGCTGTTTCGTTTTTTTGCGTACATTTATATCCGGCAGAGAAAGCTGTTTTATGTTTAGTAGACCTTAGTCCATATTAAGTTTTTGGCTGCGAATCATAGGTTTTATTAGTCGCGGAACGATTAAAATGACTTTTAGGGAAAAC
>WRGM01000113.1 GCA_009787175.1 Candidatus Bathycorpusculum fermentans
TAGTGCCTATTAGGTACTACAGTTTATGTGCTTTTCCATCAGTTTAACCATACTTTTGTTGTAGTACCTAAAACTTGCGGAGATTAGGAAGTTGACACTCTCAAATTTCTTAGATGAATTATTTGACGATGTAATTATTCTCGAAACATTGCTTTGTTGTTTAACCTTTGGTAAATATTGGTTAGTGAAAAGATGAATTACACACTTTGTAGGATGTTATGACGGAAAATCCTTTTTTGTATAGTATTTTTTTGTCTTAAAACGGGGTGTGGCTATTTTGTGGATTAGGATATTTGCTTTTAAAAGCGAAAAAGTATAAGAATGGGTGCGCTCTTTCTATGGAAAGCTAAAACTGGTAGTGAACAAAGTGAACGTTCCTAAAGAAGTTAAGACTTACTGTCCGAAATGTAAAGATCATGAAGCTCACGCTGTGACCCTATATAAAGCTGGTAAACGTAGAGCTCTCGCCGTTGGTGAACGTGCCCACGCTCGAGAGAAGAGAGGCTATGGTGGACAAAAATATGCCCTCCAACACGAATTTGCCAAAACAACCAAAAAACAAACTTTACGTTTGAAATGCAAAAAATGCGGTTATATGCGTCATAAAGATGGAATAAGGCTAAGAAAATTAGCCCTAGTTTAAACAATATATAATGGAGTTAAAATGTTATGTCAGAATGGAACAAGCTTATCCCCAAGCCAAGCAGCACTTTTTTACGTGTTAAATGCTTAAAATGCGGCAATGAACAATTAGTATTTAGCCACGCAACAAACAAAGTTACCTGTAACGTATGCAGCGAAATTTTAGCTACTTCTGCTGGTGGAAAAGCAAAAATCAACGGCGAAATTCTCTCAGCGTTAGAGTAAACAAAAAGGGGGATTATAACAAATGGCAGAGCGTAAGCCTGAATGGCCAGAGAATGGCGATTTAGTAATTGCTACTATAGAGTCTGTAACTGATTATGGCTCTTACGCGAAGCTTGATGAATTTAACAAACGTGGATTACTTCACGTTTCAGAAATTTCTTCTTCATGGATCCGTAACATCCGCGATTTTGTACGCGAAGGACAAAAAGTTGTCCTCAAAGTTTTACGCATAGACTCTGAAAAAGGGCACATAGATCTCTCTCTACGACGCGTTACTAAACGTGAACGTATAGAAAAAATTATGTCGTGGAAAAAAGAACGCAAAGGCGAAGCCCTCTTCCGTGAAGTAGCATCAAAAGTCAATTTAACAGTTGAAGTACTCTACCAGCAAGCCGGCGAAAAAATCGACGAAAAATTTGGTGTATACGAAGCATTCGAAAAAGCAGTAAAAGACGGACCTGAAGCACTAACAAAAATCGGAATCACAGAAGAAATCGCTAAAGCATTCGCTGAAGTTGGCGAAGGTCGCATACATGTAAAAATGGTTAAAGTCAAAGGCATACTTGAAGTTAGATGCATGAAACCAAACGGCGTTAAAATAATAAAAGAAGCCTTCGCAGCTACAAAAGCAGAAAAACTCCGTGCTGCATCTGTAAAATTCTACGTTATTGCCGCGCCAAAATACAGTATAGAAGCACGAGCAGAGACTTATAAGAAAGCTGAAGAAGTTTTCCAGAAAGCTGCCCAAAGTGTCGTGTCAAATATTACTAAAGCTGGCGGACAAGGCACTTTTAGAAGGGAAAAATAATTGGTTTGGCAACTAAGAAAATGTGTTAACTGTAGCCGCTACACATTAAATAAGACTACCTGTCCTTACTGTAACAGTGACGTAAAAATTCCCCATCCAGCAAAATTTTCCCCAGATGATAAATACCTAAAATACCGTATGGCAATGAAAAAAGGCAGTGACAAACAATGAAAGAAACATACATTAAAGAACTTCAGCAAATTCAACCTAACAAAACTGTCCTAATCGAAGGTCTTCCGGGACTAGGTCTAGTCGGCAAAATTGCCATGCGATACTTAATTAAACAATTAAAAGCACAAAAAATCGCCTACCTATATTCCCCACATTTCCCATACTTCGTACTAGTCAACAAAAAAGGCAACGTACGCTTACTACGAGGCACCTTCTACTACTGGAAAAACCCCAAAGAAGGCTCAAACGACCTTATACTATTCACAGGAGATAGCCAATCACAAACAATCGAAGGACAATACGAAATCGCTGCACGCATGCTAGAATACGCAGAAAAAAATCATGTACACACCATAGCCACCATAGGCGGCTACCGCATGGAAACAACAGAAAAACCCAAAGTTTTTGCCGCTGCAACTAGCGCAGATGTAATTGAAAAATCCGTTAAAGCCGGCGCATCTCTAAGCGCCTCAGGAAGCCCCATTGTCGGAACCGCAGGCTTAATTTTAGGATTATCTAAATTTAAAAAAATCGATGCCCTCTGCCTTCTAAGTGAAACACGTGGCTATCTTCCAGATCCCCTAGCAGCAAAGAGTGTACTTGAAGTCTTAAATAACGCCTTTAATTTCGATGTCGAATTAAGCGGCTTAAACGAAGAAATCTCCCGCGCAGAAACAATGGTTACACGCCTACAAGCACTCGAAGAACAACGTGCGATACAGGTAGAAGAAACAAAGAAACAAGACGAAAAGAAAACAACATACATATCTTAACTAGGGCAACATTGTCAAGGGTGTAAATCATAGCCAGAGCACTTTTATATGAGAGTGCAAGAAAAAAGTGGAAATTTGGCGTGGCTCGTGGTAAAATTAGCTTGCGCGACGTTGAGATATCGCCGTTTTCTGTGCTACCAACGGAGAAAAGGCGCAGAGGACGTTATTTATATAATGGATGGGAGCGATGAAATGTTTAACGAGATTTGTATATACGAGACAAAAATAGATAGACAAGAAGAAATCGAGGCACTTATGAAAGAGGTGGCTGGTTTTTACCTGTCCCAACCGGGAGTTATTGATGTAAAGTATATCAAACGCACACATCGCCAAGAGGACTTTAATGCGGTAAAAGAAGGAAAACCGCCTATCAGATTAACGCGACAAGTCGGAAAAGTAACCTATATGTTTTACTGGGTTTTGGAGAATGAAGAAGCCCACACGCGAGTATCTAAACTTGGACTGGAACAGTTTTATAAACGGTGGAATCGCTGTTTGACAACAATGCCTAAAATACTGCTTGGTGAAAACATTGTTCAAGGTCTATACTGTAGCACTCATCCCTTGCTTCTTCTTGCATTTTTTCTGTTTACTTGATAAAGCTTCAAAAATACGGCTTTTTTCCTTTTTAACAGCCTGTAATGCCTGTTTTTGCTTTATGTGTTGTAGTTAAAGAAGGGGCGGGGGGGGTTGTTTATTTTAGGTTTTCTTTAGGCAGCCTTCTCGTGGTTCATATATAGTGCCTTCGCGGAGTAGTTGGCTTATCATGCGTTCTGTTTCGTTTCTTGGGATTTTGTGTTTGTTTTCTAGTTCGTCAACGATTGCGTCTCTTTCAACGATGCCTGTTTGTTTTTCCATATCCATGAGGACTGATAGGACTACGTGGAAGCGGTCTCTGAGGCTTTTTGGCCTGCCGGTCATTATAAGGTCGATGTCTACTACATGTTTAAAGTTGGACATGTCTATGCCTACTTCTTCTAGTGATTTGTTCATGATTGCTATTGCTGCTTCTGCATCTTCTGCTGTTACTTCTCTGCGTAGTGCTACGCGGGCGCGGGCTTCGGCGCATCTTACTAGTGATTCAAGTTGTCGTGTAGTGATTGCTACAGGAGAGCCTTCTGTTTCGCCTGCATCGCGCATGGCTAGATAGAATTCTTTGAGGCGTTTTAGTGCTTCAGTGCTTAATGCTGGATATACGGTTTTGGCGTAGCTGACATATTTGCGTAAGAGTTCTGTGTCAACTTGTGCTTCAACTGGGCTAATGCCGCGTCTGTGAATTTCCAAAATGTGCTCTGACATTCTGCTATCTGTTTCCTTATTTGGCACATCTCGAAGTACGAAGATTAAGTCAAAACGTGACAATATGGTAACGGGTAGGGAAATGTTTTCAGCTACTGTACGGTTAGGTTCATATCTTCCCAGTGAAGGGTTAGCTGCTGCTAAGACGGATGTTCGCGCGTTAAGAGTTGCAACGATGCCGCCTTTAGCTACTGAAACAGTGTGTTGTTCCATAGCTTCATGTATTGCCACTCGGTCTTCTGGTCGCATTTTGTCCATTTCGTCGATGCAGGCGATACCTTTGTCTGCTAAAACAAGTGCGCCTGCTTCAAGAGACATAGAGCCTCCCTTTTCACGGATAACTGCTGCAGTTAAACCGGCGGCTGTGGTGCCTCTGCCTGAAGTGTATAATCCTCTTGGCGCGATACGTGAGACATATTGAAGCATCTGAGACTTAGCAGTACCCGGGTCACCTATAATTAGCGCATTCATTTCACCCCTCACAGTCATATCGGGCAGAGCTCTTGAAACACCGCCAAAAAGCAGATACATAACAGCTTCCTTTAGATGCTCATTACCAAATATGGATGGGGCAATGCTGCTCATAATTTTCTTATGCACCTGAGGATCTCGTGAGAGCTCTAAAATTTTTGCTTCCTCTTCAGCTGTAGGCGGCGAAGTTTCAGGCTCTTTACCTAAAAGTTCAACAGAATTAGCCTCTAATTGAAGTATAAACGTACGCAGCTTCCCCATACCCACCAAAGATGGCGCATGAGCACGCACTATACCAACTATGGAAACATGATCTCCCGGACGAGCTTGATCTACTATCTCATCCCCAACAAGTTTTACCGCCAAAACCCTAGGCAACTGCCCAGGCGGCAAATCCTCAGGCTTTTCCTGCAACCTCAAATCTTGAGAATCTATAAACGTGGACTCTTCTTGAGCAAACTCAAATGGACCATCTTTACCACAATCAGAACCCATACAAATCGCCGGAGCCTTAAGAAATTGACCTGTCTGCTCAATTTTCATCAATGTCCCACAGCGCTTACACTTATACGCAGCCTGTAAAACCATTGGCCGAACGGGAGTAGCGCGGACAACTATGCCTTCAACAAGAATTAATCTGCCCATATTTTTAGAGCCAATTCTGCGTAGTGCCTCTTTACCTAAAAGTTTTGCAATACGCACAATAACCTTGTCTATTTTTCCCGCATACTCTTCATCTTCAATTCTCAACTGCTCATATGCCGCTTTACTCGCATGTTCCAAGTATTCCTCAGGTTTATTGAGTAACTGTTCAGCTAATGCTTGATCAAAACTGTATAATTCATCAAAATCAATAGTAATACTAGTTTTCCCTGTAATGGCCAACTGACTAAGTTTTGCTCTATACTTCTCTTTTTGTCCCCTCTCAGAGCCTGCTTTGAAAATTTTGAAAAACTCTAAGAAACGCTGCTGTGGATCAACTTGTTGTTCTACATTATTATCTTTAGCCATTTACAACTCGCCTGTTAATATTATATTATTTTTCTTGATTTTGAAGAATCTGGTTTTTCCAAGTGGAAATTATTTCTCCAAGCTGTTCATAAATAATTTTTTCTTCAGCGGTCAATTTTTTTATCACCTGCTCACTTTGAGCGGACGCTGAAGATAATGTAATAATTTTTTTAAGTCGTGAATTTATAATATCTTTTGCTAATGCTTTAGCTTTCTGATACTCTTGAATTTTTTCAGGTTGAACTGCTTCGGTTTCAGCAAAGAATAGGTACCTGCGCAGTTTCGGATAGAAATCTTGAGGTAACTCTGAAATCATACCGGGAATTTGAACGCCCTCTTTCCATTGCACCTTGTAGAGTTTATTCCCATCTAAAAGCTCCTCTTCTCTTATATGCACAATACCTGCATTCTGCAGCTCTTTAGCTAGCCAATAGTAAATTTGATATTCATTTCCCTCATCAAATGGTCCTACAGTCAAACCCGCCAGTTTCATTTCAGCAAAATTACGATTAGCCACAACACTAGTAAGCGAGTTCTCGTAGCAAAAGTCCAACCTTTCTATATTTGTAGGCACTATATTTCCCTCTCAACCTATTTTGCCCTTTGGGGTTAGAGGAATACTACTAAGAGTAACTTTAATGTTTGCTAAAAAATAAATAGAGCAAACCTTCAAAATTTACTATTTGCCCAAGCCCTCTAACATAACCCGGTCTTTTCTAACATGAAAACATGAATATTTGTTGATACAGCCATTTTTTGTTAGAATAAAAGCTGTTGTTGCATGACTCTTTTTGGTCGTAGACATTGATTGCATATGCAGCTAAATGGTTGGTCTTTTGTGGGGCAGATTTTTATGTATTTGCAGGTGCTGCATCCAAAGTCTGTGCCACATATAGTGCAGGTTTGGGTAAATGCAATCTCTGTTTTTAATATATCTTGTAAAACATCTTGAAGTTGACTTATATTATTGTAATATTTAATTTTAAATAGCATTTTTTGACTATTGTATTCTAACCCTAACCGTATTAGCAGGGTGAATTTTTCTTTTTCAACACGTGGAAGTTTAAAACCGTTTTTATTTAACATAACCATAATTTTTTGCTCCTAAAACATTTTCAAGCCTGTTAGAGTTGTTACCTCTTCAGGCGTAAGTTTTAACCAATCAATTAACCGTGTTGTGTTTGCCTTATTTTTCTGTTGCAGCAAAAGCCTAAGGTAGGGCACATAGATCATTTTCGCTTCATATTTACTAACATGACACTGATTACCTATCTTTGCACATATACTGGCTAGTACCATACGTTTAGCTTTAGTCCAAAATAGGGTGTGAACTTTAATTGGCGGAGCTGTAATAAATTCAAAATGTTTATATGACTCAGAATTAACCGCTGCTGCCTGCGAGAGATTATTGTAGAAATATTTAGTTAAATGCCAATTTTCTGTCCCTATCCTTCCTCTGAAAACATCTGCCTGCGATAAATAATCATACGCCCTCGCACGCTCCTCTATATCAGTATAACGACGAGGCATATTATCACTAATAGCCATTAACAAATCATCAAAATCAACATCCAAAAAACTAAGAGCAGCCGCTGCCTCCGCAGCATTTTTCGCTGTAAAATACCCTCTTAAAGCCTCATCCATGTTACTGCTTCTATTTCTCAACCCTAACGCCAAAGTATCCTGCGCAGTTAACGTTTTCCCCTCTTCACTTAACCCCTGCAAATCATTAATCGCTGACCGCACATCACCCTGACTGTTTATCGCAATTTTTTCCAGAGCCTCAAATTCATAAGCAATATGCTCCTGCTCACATATCTTCTTAAGCGCCATTATAATAAGCGGAATACGTGTCTGCTGAAATTTAATAATCAAACAAATTTTTTTAAGCGGACGCAATTTTTCCAAATCAGGATCATTAGCAGCCATTATAACGGGAGTACGCGTGTTCTCTATAATCTTTATAATAGCATTAACTCCGCCGCGATCTTCATTACCTGCTATACCGTCCACTTCATCTAGAAATAACATATTACCTTTAACTTCACTGGAAAATTTATCTAACCCTGTAAATGATGTTGCCGGCGCTGCTATACGTTTTACTGCTTTTTCTGAACGTGCATCACTAGCATTCATCTCAATAATTTTAAAATTATACTCATTAGCAGCCGCGTTAACAAGAGTTGTTTTACCCACACCTGGTGGTCCATAGAGCAACACAGCTTTTTTCGTAGACCGCTTATTTCCCAGCCACTCTATAAATAACGTTTTCGCTTCTTCATTTCCTATAACTTCTTTAACTGTTGCTGGTCGATATTTCTCGACCCACAAATCGTTTTTCAACTACTTTCCCCTAAAGTTATACTTGCCTTAGAAAACTGAGCTAAAAGCGCACTTAACTGAATATCACTATTAGCACCCTGCGTCAAACGATAATCATATTCACCAAGAATGTTGCTAAGCTCAGCTTTTTGCTCAGGCGTTATATAACTGATTTTAAAGAGCTCCTTTTGCATCTGACGAATAATTTCAGCACCAGTAAAACCATAGATACCAATAATATCATACATAACCCGACGAGCCTCTATAAAATCGCCATTAATAGCCTTATTAAGCATAAGCTGCACCTGCTTAGGACTAGCCTCCCCTATAACTTGCAATACAACCTTCTCATCTACCACACCATCCTCTTTATACGCCGCAGCAGTCTGCAACGCATTAATAGCATGACGCAAATCCCCCTCACTATAATCTACAACCCTCTCAACAGCCTCAGACGAAATGTTTACATTTTCTCTTTTAGCTATCTCTTTTAAACGCTCCACCATAGCAGACCTCTCAAGCCGCGAGAACCGAAAAATTGCACACCTACTCTGAATGGGCTCAATAATTTTACTCGACTGATTACAAATTAATATAAATCTTGAAGTACGACTACTGGTCTCCATAATTCGCCTAAGTGCCGTTTGAGCAGGCCCAGTCATCTGATCACATTCATCTAAAATAATTAAAGCAAACGGCACATCACCAAACGCGCCCCTACTGTAACGTGAAAAGTCTTTAACACGCTCACGAACAGTATCTATACCTCTCTCATCTGAAGCATTAAGCTCTAATGTAAAATTCCTCCAATTCTGCATACCAAATAACTCATATGCAATACATAGCGCTGTAGTAGTTTTACCCGTACCCGGTATACCTGCAAACATTAAATGTGGCATAATCTTTGGATTTCTCATAAAAGCCTTAAGACTTTCAACAATATCATGCTGATCCACTACATCCTTAAGACTCTTCGGTCGATACTTTTCCACCCACATAAGCGCTTCTTCATTTACAGCCATTAAATGTAACCTTCCACAAACAACTAACAATAACGTAACTACTAAATAATAACTAATTTACTTTTCCTACAGCAAATACTGTTCAAAAAATAAAAAACAACCGTTTTAGACCTTACAGCAAATTTACTGCCAACATACGATTAAGTTTGAATTACGCTATTATGTTTACAGATTATACTTGACAACGTTACTTGGCCTTCAAGGTTGTCTCTGAGTAGGCAAAAAATTAGTAAATAGATCTCCTCGGTAATTATGAATGGTGTGGTTGTTTGTTTTGTGTAAAGATGGTTTAATTTATGTTGTTTGGTAGTTTGGTTTGGTAT